>JAYTGH010000539.1:0-23743 GCA_043733645.1 Flavobacterium sp.
AATAATAAATAAACTAAGTTTTCGGCAGAACTAAAAATTCCCAAAACACCTGGAGAATCAAAAAATAAAGGTCGAAACCAAAACGTAAATAATTTTAAAGGCAAAGGATAACTATTCATGTTAACTCCAGAGCCAGCGGACCCTTCAAGACGATCTGATGCTACACTTGAAAATTGCTGAAAATCAGCTATAACATTCTCTGAATTTTGCAAATTAGCCACTCCTAAAATAGTAGTTCGAGCTGCATATAAAAAACCTACAGCACAAATTATAATGGCAAGGCGCATTGTGACACTCATTTTTTCTCTTCCTGTTAATAAACCTATCAATACACCTACAAGTATGAATAACATTACTGCTGGACGGATCATATAGACAAAAAAACCACCTATGATTAACAATAATAATCTTTTTTTAGGAATTTTAATCGCGTAAGTAAAGAGCATTAAACCCATAAATATTAGAGATCCCTTTCCCAAAGAGACGGTCCAAAAATGCATATTAGGAAGAAATAGTAATAATTTTAACAAATCATATTTACCAAACACTTTAACATCTAATGGAATATTTTCTTTAAAAAAAAGATAAGCATAGACAAACCCAACATATCCAAACCAAGAATAAAGAAGCATCATTGCGGAAAACGAGAGTCCAAATTGGACAAAGAAAGCAGAGAAATTATCGATAAATTGTGTGCCTGTAGAAGTAAATATTTGCCAGTTAGCACCTATGGTCTCGGCAGATTTATAATATTCCAAGGAATCTGAACCTTTATAAATGGCATAGATATAATAAATCCCTAAAAACAAAAGATGATAAAGGAATAAACTGTTTAACAATTTTTTAGAAACAAATGTAAATTTGCGTGTTAAATTGCCAATTAATATTTGATTTATAAGAATTAAAAAAAAAAGTAAAAAAATAAAATCCATACATATAATTTGTCATTTCATTAAGGACAATTCAAAATGAAATAGTTAATTTTGAGAATCAAAGAAACTCAATATTTTTAAGAAATAATAAATAAATCACTAAAAATGTTAATTTAAAATAGTTAATTAATTTCTTAATTATATCTAGATTTCTAGTAAAAATATAATCTGAAAAAATTGATCTATTGAATACGAATTGCCTATTTGATTTTGTCGAGCCAATTGAGTAAATGCTGTATGAAATTAAAACAATTCCAAATCTCCAATACTATATCCCCAATTTTTTATACTAAGGGCTTTTTTAATAAAATTAGTTTTTGAAGTGAGTACCCGGAAAGTCAATTTTGGACCATATGGACCAAAGAAACGAAACTTGAATAAATTTTTATCATCAAAAGTAATGAGCCAACAACCTTTTTTGAATGCATACCTAACAATTGAACTGCGAATTTGCGAATGTTTTTCTTTTGAATAAGAACCTATTGTTTCTACAACTCTTAATTCTTTATAAAAGCTATGCTTTTTTATATACATTGCAATGTAAAAATCAGAAGTAGAAATAATATGATATTCTTGCAACAAATTTTCCTCATAGCGCCATTTCAAATAATCTCGTGATTTAGGCGTAAATAAAACCCCTTTATTTTTAAAATGACTATTGTGCAAGACACAAAGCGCTTCAAGCTGTTTCGTTGTTATAACATTTTCCATAATTGTAACGGGGAATAATAAATCAAAACTGTAAAGAATAGATGGAACTAATGCTACATTAATTTTTCCAACCTCACGCCAGCCCATTTTTAAATAGCCCGGACGACTTTGATTATTTGGGGTATTAAAAACAAAACAGTCTCCTTTTGCCTGAACATCATCCAATGCTCTTAAAGTTAATTTCTTAAAAATGCCTTGACCTTGATATTTAGGATGGGTAGCAGTATCTACAGCTCTATAAGAAGTCCAAATTTCATCCTCCACTTGCCATCGCCATTGCATAAAAGCACGAACACCAACTAATACACCATCCTGTTCAGCTATTAAAACGTGAGATGGTCCAAAAGGGTTTTTTAAATGCTTAAAATCCCAAATAGCGGAACTTTTTTTTAGCAGGCTTTCTCCCAAACTAAGTTGCAATAACTCAATTATTGCAGAAGTGTCTTTTGGATTAATTTCTCTTATAATCATTGCATTTGTTTCAAATATAAAGTTTCCAATTGCTTCACCATAACACCAATACTAAAGAATTCAACAACTCTTTCTCTGGCTTGTAATTGATAATATGACATTTTTGTTTGGTTTTCTGACAAATGCAACAATGACTTTGTAAGGGTTTGCCATCGGTCAACATCAACAAGAATACCATCTGCTTCGGCCCTCAATACTTCTTTAATCCCACCAGCATCAGTTGAAACAATCGCACAATTCATACTCATAGCTTCAAGCAAAGCAATTGGTAGTCCTTCAAATGAAGAACTCATCATAAAAACATCCATGGCTTCATAGAAGGGTTTCACATTAGTCTGTAAACCCGTAAAGAATACGTTTTTTCCCAAACCTAGTTCTTTATGTTTTTCAAGTAGCTTAGGTTCTAGTGGCCCAGCTCCTACGATAATTCCATAAATCATGGGGTTTTGATGTATCGCTTCAGCTATAATCTCTAACCATAAATCCAATCTTTTTTGAAAACGAAAAACAGCTACTGTTCCCACCACAAAAGCATCTTGTGGAATACTATATTTTTTTCTGATGTTATTTCTTTCTAATTTACTATTTCTTTTAAAATCATAAGTATTAACCCCATTTAAAATGGTTTGAACTGGTATAGTAGGCTTTATGTTTTTCTTAATAGACTGCGTTACATCTTCTGACACACCAATACCTATAGTCTGAAAATTAAAAGTCCATTTATTAATATACTTCGTGATAAAATGATAACGCTCTTGTAAATTATGTTCAGTGTAAAGTAATGGGATTTTTGTAATTTGATGGACAATTCTGCCTACAAAACCTGCCCAAGGTAAATGAGCATGAATTAGCTGAATATTATTATTCTTGCAATAGCTAATAATTTTAGGAAATTGTAATAATAATTGTAAGTTATTGTTAGCTTTAAAGCAAGAAACTATTCCACCAGTTGATGCTATGGTATCCGCCAATTGATTTTTCCATGGTAAAAAATAGATGTAATGAAACTCAAATTGGGTTTGATTATGCAACTTTAAGGTTTCTGGTAAAAGCATTTCGGCACCACCTCGACCTAAGGATTTAATTATATGCAGAACTTTAATTCTAGACATTAATGTTTTTTTATAATTATGGATTAAAAGTTACATCTTTATCTTTTTTATCCAATTTCTAATTGGCGTTTCAAAATAAATGTAGCTAAGTGAAGCAATGAAAATAAGGAATAAAAATCTTATAAAAAAAATCAATGTGAAATCTTCCACCTTATCTAATTTTAAATATTTTTCTAATAAATGTGTAGCAATTAATTTCCATACGGGTCTTTGAAGAATATATATTCCAAAGCTAATTTCACCTAAAAAAATAAGCGCTTTTCTATTTAAAATATCGTTTAGTTTATCATTATTTAGGGAAACTAAAAAAATTAGAGGGACAAACAATACAGAAAGCAAACCGTTATGATATTCAAGACCAAAAGGAAACTTCAATAGAACAATTAATAATAATATTAAAAGAATAATGAAGAAGGAATAATTACCTCTTTTATTTTGCAACTTTTCTATAAAAAACAACCCAGCCAAATTTCCAATCAAAAACTCATTGAAATGTAGAATTGGACTGTAATAAACATCTGACTTTGAAAATGGGCTGAAAATCAACGAATTATTTTTTAACAATATTTGAAATAACAATTGACTAAAAACCCAAAAGAATACTATGAAAAAAGAAACGTTATTTTTATAACCGTTTTTATAAAAATAATTAAATAGAATAGGAAATGATACATAAAAAAACAATTCAACTGATAATGACCATCCAGGAAAATTGACTGTAAGCGCTTTTCCAGGAACCCATGCTTGAAGCATCACAATATTTAAAAATAAATCTATCGACTCTAATCCTTTAAACATATAAATGAATAAAGTAAGTAATATCGCTAATAAATATACCGGATAAACCCTTGCAAATCTATTTTTTATATAATCAAAAAAAAATATCTTTTTATTATTATGATAGGCAATAATCATTACAAAACCAGACAAAATAAAAAAATAACTTACTCCAATATTTGCTTGTTGAAATATAAACGAAACCATTTCATTATCAAACAAAAAACTCCCTTTACCGTAGTGATAAATAACAATTGATATTGCGGCAATAAATCTGGTAAAAGTAAGTTGTTCTATTCTCAAGAGTTATATTTTTAAATATAAAAAGGTCTGCAAATAATGAAATTAAAAGGATAACAAGATTATTATCTTAAATTTAAATAAAAATGTTAGACTTCGCCTAATATATTAATTACTAAACTTTTCAAATTTTCTGATTCATGTAATAATAAAAAATTAGGGGCACCTTTAAAATAATTAAAATCTGATTTTTTAATTTTGAATAAGAAATTGTTATTGAAAAAATAGAAAGAGTAACCTAAAGATGCAACTAAACCAAATAATTCATTTATTGATTCACTATCAGCTTCTATTTCACAAATCACAACTGGTTTGTATGTTTTAAGAAAATCGACAGCTCCTTTAAAAGCACTTAATTCATGTCCCTCAACGTCAAGTTTTACCAAAAATCGTTCATTGGTATTTAGGTTAAGTTGTTTTACATAACTATCTAAAGTTATGGTTGTAACTTGTTTTTCGTGAACTTGAAATTGTTTATTATAAAAAAAATCGGGGTTTAATGTTGCTGTGTGAATTTCAGAAATAATATCTTTTTCTGGAATATAAAATGTTGAAAAACCATCAAAATCACTAATTGCTATATTTTCTGATTTAGAATTGATATTATTTAACTTTAGAAAATCTAGTTGATTTTTATAAATATTATCCAAAGGTTCAAAACTAAAGATTTTTAAATTTGGATTCATTTTTGAAACAACTGCAGAATAAAATCCAAAATTGGCTCCAATATCAAAAAAGTAATTAAATTTTTTAATGTTTTTTTCCAAGAAACATCCAATCTCGTATTCAAATCCTTTTTCACCTTTCCAATATAAATTTGTCAAAATTGTTATTCCGGTATTTGGAGGAAATTTTATGGAGGTGCCAAAATAGCTGACTTCTGCATCATTTATTTTTGCTTTTGTGTATATAAAAGAGGTTGCTTTTTTGGATAAAAAAAACAATAATCTATAAAATGGTCTTAGCACTTTACTAAATAACCTAGAATAAATAACTAATTTTAACTTTTTCATTTGTGTTTTATTTTTTTTAAATGGATAATTATAGATTTTTATATTAATTTAAATTTCTTATATATTTTCATAATTAATAGAACTTTTTCTACTACTATTTTAAGCATTTTGACTTAGAAATATTTTGTTGAAGTTGGTAATTTCATAGAACTTTATGATTAAAAAATACTTATTATAACACTAACTTTTTTCAAATATATATATAAGTGCAAAATATTTATTATTAAATAAAAAACATTGCTATGGATTAATATTACAATTTGCTAATAAATATTAATTATTTGATTATCCTGTAATTATTAGAACGGTATTATAATTATAATTTGGATATTGTATCGTTAAAAAACTTTGAATACTTTTCGGCTCCTTTTGTATTTAAATGTTCCTTATCTAAAAAATCGGAATCCAAAAGAGGATAATCTTTAAAATTAAGGTACCGAATAGTATTAAATTTTTTTAAAATTATATTTCTATAAGTGCTTTCAGTTCTTAAAGTCGAATAATTTTTACTCATGGGCGTTCGAATAAGAAAGACTTTTATTTTTCTTTCTAGACAAAAACTAACTAATTTTTCTAAATAAAAAATATTGCAATCAGAAATCTCAATTTTTTTTGAGACATCATTTTTTTTGACATTCATATTGTTTAAATCACTGCTATTTTCTTCTCCATTTTTCTCTTTTGCTTTGTAACCACCAAAATCTCCATCTTTAATACTTCTTTTGATAATTAACTTACTTAAGTTATTAAACAACATTTTAGAAAAAGCCGATTGAAAACCACTCGAATTTTTTTTATACAAAAAAATCAAATCTTCATTATCCATCAGAAAGAGATAATTTTTAAGTTCATATTGAAGATGCATATCGTCCCAAGTCCAATTGTCCATCTCTGGATCAATTTGGTTATTAGTAAATTCAATAAAAACATTTTTTAGTTGTGGATTTTTTTCGACAACTTTTTTTGCTTTAAAATAGGTGTAAATATAAGCCTCGCCCGAACTACCTAAATTTACAGTATTCTTTATGAGTTTGGTATTGTAACCATATTCTACGTGAGAGTGCCCAAAAACAACATTAGTGACATTTTCTGGAAGTTTAAAATAGTCTTTTTTGTAAAGAAATTCCTTTTGCAATATCAAGTCAATGCCTATAAAAAGAATAAAAATAAAAATAAATACGTATAACCGTTTCTGAAATTTTTTCATCTTAAAAATTAAAATAAATAAAAATTTGATCTTTACCGGCAAAATATAATAAAGCAAACATCAAAATATAGTAAAAACCCCATCGATAATATGATTTAGTTTTAATTGCAAAATTCTTAATTGCAAAATCATCCGCTCTTCCTTTCCATTCAATCATAAAAAATAATACACAAATAAAAAGAGTAGTCATGGCCTTAAACATTCCTCTAAAATTTGGAATTGCAAGTAATGAATGAGAAAAAATACTTTGAATGAAGTGAATGGCACTTGTTACGCTTTCGGATCTAAAAAATATCCAAGCAAATACGGTAAGAAAAAAAGTTATTAAAATAGAACCGAATTCTCTAACGTTAGGGAAAGTTTCACCTTTGGCTACAATTTCCAAATTATTTCTGTTGGTTTTAAAAATAATCGATGGCATTATATAAATTGCGTTTAATAACCCCCAAACAATAAAAGTCCAATTAGCTCCATGCCAAAATCCACTCACTAAAAAGATGATGAATGTATTTCTAACTTTAACCCAATTACCACCTTTACTACCACCTAATGGAATGTATAAATAATCTTTGAACCATGAAGATAACGAAATGTGCCAACGTCTCCAAAATTCTGCAATATCTCTCGAAAAGTAGGGATATGCAAAGTTTTTAAGTAGATCAAAACCAAATAATCTGGCAGTGCCTAATGCGATATCTGAATAACCTGAAAAATCTCCATAAATTTGAATTGTAAAAAAGATCGCTCCTAAAAGTAATGTACTTCCCAAATAATGAGAAGGGTTGTCAAAAATAAGGTTAGCAAATTCAGCGCAATTGTCTGCTATAACAATCTTTTTAAACAAACCCCATAAAATTTGTTTAAGTCCATCTACAGCATCTTTATAATTGAAAACTCTTTTCTTTTTTATTTGAGGTAATAAATGGGTTGCCCTTTCTATAGGACCAGCCACCAATAAAGGAAAAAAACTAACAAAACAAGCATAATCAATAAAATCTCGCTCAGGTTTTATTCTGTTTTTATAGACATCAATCACATAAGATAATCCATGAAAAGTGTAAAATGATATTCCTACTGGTAAAATTACCTTTAAGGTCCATGGACTAACAGTGATATTTAGTTTATGTAAAGCAGCTGCGAAAGAAGTTGCGAAAAAATTATAATATTTAAACACTCCTAAAAAGCCCACATTAATAATGATACTTAACCAAAGCCAAAACTTTCTAGTAGTAGTCTCATCAGATTGGTTTATTTTTATTCCAGTAACATAATCTAATATAATAGAAAAAATTAACAGAAATAAAAATCTCCAATCCCAACAAGCATAAAAGAAAAAACTTGATATTAGAATTAATAAATTTTGGAATCTTAAATTTTTATTTGCAACATACCAATATAAATAAAAAACAATTGGTAAAAAAATCGCAAAACTTAATGAATTAAATAGCATTATTTATAATTATTTAATACTGATTGATACAAATCAACAAAATGATTTGTATTAGTTTCCAAGTCAAAGCGATTTCGTACAATAGTTTTTGCATTAGTCGCTAATTGTTGATGATAGTCTTTATTAAGCATTAGTTTTTCACATTGCGCTATAAATAAATTTACATCATGTGTTGGAACTAGTAAACCATTTTCACCATCAATCAAAACTTCCTTTACTCCGCCAACATTTACAGCTATAGTTGGAACACCTTGAAAAGAAGCTTCTACAACTACACCAGGAACTCCTTCAACTGTACTACATAACAACATTGCTTTACTTATAGAAAGCCAATCTGCAATATTGGTTTGCAGACCCGGTGCAATAACGCTATTTGAAAGTTTGCTTTGTTTCACTTTTTCTAAAATACCTTCTCGCAATGAGCCATCGCCCAAAAGTACTAGTTTTATAGTATCGTGCTTTTTAATTAATTCTTGCCATACTTCTATTAAAAATTCATGATTTTTTTCTCCTGAAAAATATCCAATATGTATAAAAACAAAATCACCATTGCCAATTGAATACTTTTTTTTAATCTCTTCAACTTCTGATTGATTTGCTGATATTAAAGGAATACCTCTATGAATTACTTGAGCTTTATTTTTAGAAAAATTAAAAAAATTATTGAAATCATATAGTGCTTCTTCTCCAACAGAAACTACTTTGTCTGTTTTGGAAAATAAAAATCTTAAAAGATAATATTTAGGTTTAGTCGTAATCCATTTACTAATAATACTGATGTTTCTATATACTAATTTTGTTTTATAACCTAATAACTTTAGAGCCACTAGATACCTCAAAGTATCACTTCCATTGGCTTGACAAATATCAGGTTTGTGTTCTTTGAAAATCGCTATTAACTCTTTTATTTTTTTATAAGCCAACCATCCAGAAGCATTGGGCAAATCTATATTTACGGCACAATCAATTGATACAACATCATGACCTGAATTAGAATATAGTCCAATCCAAATTACTTTATGCCCTTTTTCAATTAATGCCTTTGACAAATTGAAAGCAGAAATTTCTGCTCCGCGATATTGCCTTTTGGTAACTAGCATTAGTATTGTTAATTTTTTATCGCTCATTTAGAAAAATTTGGCTCTTTTCACTTGAACATCTCCACAAAACACACCCTCATTATAATTGAAAGTGTGAGTTCCTAAAATACATTTTTCCCAATTTGGTGTAAGTTGTGAAACTTGAACTTCAACAAAATCAGTTTTAGTCAATGTAACGATTTTAGAAAATTGAATGCGATGACCATAACGTGTTGTGCAACATTGAGCCGAACGAATTAAATCACCATTCTCATCTTTAAAAATAGCTCCAGCTGGCCTGGAAATTCGGGCATCTCTATAAATAGGATTTAACGGATGTTCAATTAATGGTTGATTAAATAAATCGTCAGTATAATAAATATGTAAATACATGTCGCTACTCGACCCTGAAAAAATTCTTTGATTACAAAATAAAAACCAAGTTCCACCATATTGTATTAATGTCGGATCATATACTTTAATTCCATCTAATAATTTTTTGACTGGTGACCATTTATTAGGAAAAACATCTGCTTTATATAGAGTTAATGCCTGTGAAGCGGCACTTTCTGGGCAACAATAATACTCATCATTAATTTTATAAACAGATGGATACGATAAATGAAAAGGTTCATCGATAATAACAATTGGCTTTTTTGTCGTTGGTTTTAAATCTTTATCTAATTCAAAATAAGAAATGTGAGCTTTACCTTTTTTGTGAATTAATTCTTCAAAAAATAGAAATTGTTTATTTTCATGAAGAATTGTAAAAGGATCTGCCCAAATTCTATCTTTTGGAGGTACTAAATTTTTAGAACGATACAAAGCCAAATGATTCCAATTTGATTTAGAAGCCATTAAAACTAACTGCCATTGTTCTTGAAAAAAGAATTGATTCCAGCCTCTTTTCAAAATTGCTTTTAGAAATTGAAAGGAAATAATAAGTGCTTCTTTATTTTTAGGGTTAGTATATAATTTATCTGAGTATATAGCATTAGCGAACAAATTGCTACGAGAAGTAATCCAAGAATCGGCTGAATGATCGACAGCTTTTGATAAAAAATTGGTAACTAATTCTATTCCTGCGAAATATAATTTACTTTGATTTCTATAAAATCCTGTCAAATCTGTTCGTTGAAAAGCTTTGTCTAAAACTATACCACCATCGAGGGTTTCGGTTAATAATTGTAGACTCACACAAGTATCTGGTGCTTTGTTTACAACTTCCCAAAAAGCTGGAGGTCCGCCTCTATAGGTATCTGTATTGCCATGATGCAAACTTAGAATTCCATATTTTGAAGATTTTAAAATATCTCCTCTTAAAATTCTAAATCCAAAACGTAACATAAAATCGACGTCATATTCTTTTATTTTATTTACATCTTCATCCGAAAAACGATCCGAAAAACGAGTTTCTTGAGGTGTTATTTTTAGAATGTCAGTAGACTTTAAATCGAGTTTTATTTTCTTAAACGGATTTCCAGCTGCCTTAAATAACTTTCTGTCCACCATTCTTAATACACGATAAACTGTAGAAGAGGAAGCTCCTTTACTTTTAGATTGATTTACTGTAACAAAAGCAATCTCAATATTTGAATGCTTTTCTATAAAAGTAACTATATCAGCTACCCAACTTGCAACAGTTAAATCATCCAACAGAATTCCTACTTTCATTTTATTGTCTGGCATTTATTAATTTTTGATATAATGAAAGCATCATATGATGAACTGCATCTATTTGGAATCGCTCTTCAAAAATTAATCTGCTTTTTACAGCAAAACTTATTCTTAATTCATCATTTTCTACTAATGATTCAATAGCTTTTGTCAACTCTTCTAATTTGTCTAAATGAAACGTTAATGCATTTTTATTGGGTTCAACAACTTCTAACATCATTGAAACATGAGAACAAATTATAGGTAATTTAGCTGCTTCTGCCTCAATTAATGCGCCTGGTAAACCCTCAAATCGGGAAGGAAATACAAAAACATCTGCCATTTTTAATAAAGCTGGTACATCCGTTCTGTGTCCTAAAAACAAAATTGTTTTTTCCAATTGCTTTTCTGCAATCAACTTTTGTAAACTTGTTGTTGCATTTCCTTCACGACCTACAATTAAAACTACTATTTTGTTTTTTATAGAATCGGGTAAATTTGAAACACTTTCTACTAAAAGATCTTGTCCTTTTTGAAAATCTTGTCTTCCAACGTTTATCAAAACAATTGTATCGTTTTCAATTCCTAAATCAGATTTTGGAGTTGGTGCAACATCATAGTTTTTAGAATTTCTTCCTCTGTAAACTAAAGTCATTTTGTTTGCAGAAATAAAAAGCTTCTCCTGAAAATGTTGCATTACAGAAGCGCCATTTGGGTGAAAATGATCAGTCCCAAAACGTGAAGTTATCATGTTAAACCATCTGTGCAATTCTAATTTATAAAAGCTAACTCTTGGGTCTTTTAAGCGTTCTTTACTATAAGAATGATTTACCAAACTTTCTAAATGTATAAACGATTTATCGAATGCTCGAATAGAACGAACCATTAAATTAGATTTGAATAAAACGCTATGAATGACATCCGGTTTAAATTCTTGTATGTTTTTTTTAAGAGCTTTACGGTTAGTCCAAAAACTTCCTGATGGAAGTGTAAAAACATCAGACTTATCCAATCCAAACAATGAAAAATTGTATTGTGGCTCTTTATTTTTTAACTTACAAACACTAATTTGTATTCCATTTTCTTTTAAAAAACGAGCAATCTCAAGAGTAGAAAATTCTGCACCACCAGTAAAAAAAGAATCAATTACAAAAAGTATTTTCATTAAATATACTTAATATTAAATTTTATAATATTTTTTATACCATGTTACAAATTCTTTAATTCCTTCGTCTAAACCATACTTGGGTTGGTATCCATAAGCAGAAAGTTTTTCAGTCGAAGCAAAGGTTTGACTAACATCGCCATCTTGAGGAGGAAGTAAATTATAGGTGATTTTTTTTCCGACATGTCGCTCAATCGTTCCGATAAAATCCATTAAAAGAACTGGATTACCGTAACCAATATTGTAAATATGATTTCCAGTCATATTCTCTATTTTATCAGTCATAAGTTCAATTCCTGATACGATATCGGTCACATAAGTAAAATCACGGCTTTGATTCCCATAATTAAAGACGTTAATTGGTTTGTCTTCAAAAGCTGCTTTAACGAACAAAAAAGGGGCCATATCGGGTCTTCCCCATGGTCCATAAACTGTGAAAAAGCGAAGTCCTACACAAGTTATTCCAAACAAATGAGAATAGGAATGTGCCATAAGTTCGTTACTTTTCTTTGTGGCTGCATACAAACTAACTGGGCTGTCTGTTTTTTGATTTTCTTCAAATGGAATCTGATCTGAATTTCCGTATATTGAAGAGCTTGATGCGTAAATAAGATTCTTAATAGAAAATTGTCTGCATAGCTCTAAAATATTAAAAAAACCATGAACGTTACTATCAACATACAATTTTGGATTTTCAATAGAATACCTTACTCCTGCTTGAGCTGCTAAATTTATTATAACATCAAAAGATTGTTCTGAAAATAAAGAACTAATAGATTCGAAATTCCCCAAATCTAATTTAATGAATGAAAAATTTGAAACTCCTTGGTATAAAATATTTTCTAACAATGGTAATTGCTCAATACCTAATTCTTTAAGTCGGTCATATTTTAGTTGTAAATCATAATAATCACATAAGTTATCCAAACCTACAACTGTATGTCCAGACTCAACTAATGTTTTTGCAACGTGCATTCCAACAAATCCAGCTACTCCAGTAACTAATATTTTTTTATTCATCTTTATTTTTAGAATAATCTGTTTATTGATTATTTGAGTACCAATTCATTCAATCGCTCACCTACCTTTGCTACCCAATATGAATTTGAAAGTGCTTTAGTTGATGCTTCAAAATTTGGATTGTGTGATTCATTGGAATTACTCGCCAAAAACGAAACAATATTTTTTGCAGTTCCCTTTAGTGAGTCATTTGGATTAACTAAAATACCTGTTTTAAATTCTTTTACGTATTTATTCAAATCCCATTCTAAATCTGACAAGGCTACAAAAGCACCACTAGCAACATATTCGGCATATTTAGTTGGAAAAGAAACATTATTTACAATATGATTACGACGAATTAAAAATCCCATTTTAGATTCCGATAAAAAATTGGCAACTTCATTAAAATCAGATGAAGAACAAAAATTTATCCTTTCTTTTGGAATTCTTTTACCCAATAAATCACATCTTATATCTCTTGATATTACTCTAAAAATAGCATTTTCATCAAGTAAACTTATTTCATACCAAAGTTGTTCTAATAAATCGATGGCTTGCCAAGCAGCACCACTTCCTAAATAAGTTAAATATTTTTTGGCTTTTTCTGAATTGGTAAACATTACATCATCAACCGTTATAGGAGTAATAAAATAATCCGTATCAAAAGCCTTTCTTTTGACATGCTCTTTCATTGGTTGCGAAACCGTTACTATCAAATCGGGGGTTTTCTGAATTTTAACTATAAACCAATTGAAAAAACATTTTAATTTATTAGAAATATTGTCTCCATTAAGAATCATTTCTTCTGGAATGCCGTTTACATACCAAACTTTTTTTAAAGCAGTCACGCAACTTTCGAAAAAATAAGATTTAAACCCTATGAAGTGAGCAATTTCGAAATTGGTTTTGCTAAAAAAATCCTTTATTTCTTTTTTGACTTTGAAAGTTTTCAATCCATTATCGCGATAGATATATACATTTTCTAACTTAAAATAATTTATAAAATCATAAAAATGTTTTTCCTTGTCGGCATCCAAAACTTTAGGAAAAATCCAAACAAAAGTAACATCCGCATTTTTTCTTGAAATTATTGAGTTTATCAGCAGTTTTAATCTGGCTCTTTCTAACGGACCACGATAAAGTATAATTTCTTTAGACATAGGATTGAATCAATTTAATAATCTGTTCCGACGAATCGCCATTTCCATAGGGATTTTGATTGCGTAAAAACGAATTGTAATAATCTTGCTCTTCCAAAAGCCTTGAAGATTCAATAATAATTTGTTGGGCATCAGTTCCGATTAATTTTACAACTCCAGCTTCAACACCTTCTCTTCTTTCTGTGTTGTTTCGCATAATTAAAACTGGTTTACCTAATGACGGTGCTTCTTCTTGAACACCACCAGAGTCCGTTAATATAAAATAACTCCTGTTCATCAATGAAATAAAATCAGGATAAGACAATGGAGCAATTAATTTCACATTTGGTAAATTACCTAATAAATCATAAACAACTCCTTTTACATTAGGATTAAGATGTACAGGATAAATAAAACTAACTTCTTGGTATTTTTGAGAAAGCGTTTTAATTGCCATACAAATATCTTCAAACCCTTGTCCAAAATTTTCTCTCCTGTGACCCGTAATTAAAACAATTTTTTTATCCGATTTGGCTCCTGTATAATATTCTTCTAAATGCGAAGGATAATAGTTTTGTTGATCAATTTTATTTTTAGAATAAAGAAGTGCATCAATAACTGTATTTCCAGTTAAATGCAACTTATTCTCTTGTATTTTTTCATTAGCCAAAACATCATAAGCCATTTGAGTAGGTGCAAAATGCAAATCGGCAATTTGTCCAATTAATTTTCTATTGATTTCTTCAGGAAATGGCGACCATTTATCATAAGTTCTCAATCCGGCTTCAACGTGTGCTACTTCAATTTTATTATAAAAAGCAGTTAATGCTGAGGCAAATGCGGTTGTAGTATCACCTTGAACTATCAATAAATTTGGCTTGGGATTATTTGTATAAAACTCATTTAACTTTTCTAAACAAACTGACGTTAATCCTGCAAGAGACTGATTCGTTGTCATTATATTCAAATCAAAATCTGGCTTTATTTCAAACCATTCTAATACTTGGTCAAGCATTTCTTTATGCTGACCTGTAGAAATCACTCTTATTTTTTCAGGAAATTTCTCCCTACATAATTTTGCTAACAAAGCTAATTTTATAGCCTCAGGGCGTGTTCCAAAAATAATATCTATCATAATTTTGTTTAAAAATAAACGAAAAAAACACTTTCTATCTTGCTATTTTCTGAAATCTAATTTATAAAACATAGAAGATAATAATGTAGATTTTGAAATGAATAATCTTATGTATGTGCCTAACCTAAATGGTTTTGCCTTAATGGCTTTGTAAAAATAAATTGCTGCATTTTTCCTGTCACCAAATCGCATATAATTGACTCCAATAATCTGATTGAAAATATGTTTATGGTTTTTAGGGAGCCAATGGTCGTGTTTTTCTAATATAATTTTATTGGAATCAATCATGTTCTTTAAATTTTTGCTGCCTCCGTCCTCAGAAGGATAGTAAATAAAATTAGCTTTATCAATGAAATATCTCCTTAAATCTAACATTTCAATTCTATAAAACAACTCTGTGTTTTCAGCATAATATAACTGTTCATCATAACCGTGAACTTTCTCAAAAATCATTTTTTTTATCATAAAAGCACCTGGAATAACAATATTTTTACCACTAGCGCCAAATTTAAAATCCGATGGTTTTAAAACGATTCCTTCCGGGTTGTTTTTATCAATTCTTTTCATGTTACAAAAAACCAAATCATAATCATTTTGAGAAGCATTCCAAAAGTCAGAAAACCAATTTTTGGTAATATCATCATCATCATCTAAAAAAATAATATATTTTCCTTTGGCTATTTTAACTCCTAAATTTCTAGCAGAGCTAACTCCCAGCTTTTCGCCTCTATGAATATAAACAATACTTTTATTTTGATATTGATCAATTCTATCTTGAAAATTCTGGGCAGAATCATCAATAATTATCAATTCTGTTTCCCTCCAATTTACATTTTTAATAGAATCTATGAGCTTTTTTAGCTTGTCAATTCTATTTAAAGTAGGAACGATAATAGAAATTGAAAATTGAGAATTAGTAGTATTTTGCATTAGAAATTAATTAAAATAGTTGGCTCTATTGGTATTTAATTAGAAATTCTTCCAAAAATTCTAAAAGAGTACTTAAAACTATCTAAAATCCAGTTTTGCCACAAATAGTTTTTATTGAATAGCATTTGGGGAGTATTTAAAATTAATTGATAAGGTGGAACAAATATCACTCGAAATGCTAATATTACTTTTTTTGAAAAAGAAAACGGAGCTAGATATACATTACTGTCTCTGCCTTTAAGATAGTATCTTTTTAAATTCCAGATTATACTAAATTTGATATCTGACACATAATGCCGCATCGACCATTCTGGATTAAACCCAATAATTCCGCCTGTTTGCCAAATTTGTTGTTGTAAAAAATCTTCTTCGCCATATCCCATTTTACCTTCTCTTGGTCCAACTTCAGTTGAAAAGCAGCCAGCTTTTAGGACTATTTCTTTTTTAAAAGCGCAAATTCCAGCGGCAACAGTTTCTCCATAAGGGATTTTAGTTATTTGACTTGTCAACATACGCATTGTGGTAACTTCATTAGGAATCCAAGAAGGAACTTCTTTTTCTGCATAAGGATACCACATCCCTCCAAATCCATCAAAATCATAATTTTCAATAGTAAAAATCAATTTTTCCATAAAATCAGAGTCTGGAATTCCATCATCGTCTAAAAAACATAACCAAGAACCTTTAGCTAGAGCTATTCCTTTATTTCTAGCAAATGAAGCGCCTACTTGATTTTCAATAAAATAATGAAATTGAGGGTTTTTATTTGTAAAATCCATCAAAAAATCAATCGTATTATCGGATGAATTATTGTCAACGATTAGTACTTCAACATTCTCTCTATTTTGTATTTGTTCAATTAAAGGGAACAAACATTTAGCAAGAAGTTGCGTTCTATTTCTTGTAATAATAATAATAGAAATATCAAGAGGAAGCGATCTCATTTTTTTAACTTTCTAATTATCCGTTTTTTTACTAATTGAATTGTATTTGGAAAAACTTCCAATAATAATTCTTTTTTTGTTGTTGAATCAATGCAGTTGATTTTTTCTAAATAATTGAAAAATCGTTTATACGTTTTATTATTTTTTATGTAAAAACGGAAATATTCTATAACACTAAAATCTCTATAAGTCTGATAATTAGATAATTTTTTAAAATATTGAGAATCAATTGAAATATCAATTTTGTCAAAATAGTCTTCTTTTATTAAATCAAGAGAATCATTCTGACCATTAAAAAGTGCGATAGAAGTTGTAAAAATCAAATGTTCAATAGTGGCTTTTTTATAAGTAACATTTATAAAATGTTTGCTTAAAATAGCTGTGCTGTCAATACCTAAATGATTACTATTAATAACTCTTAAACCTTGTTCTAACATTCTTAATGAATGCTTTCCCATACTACCCGATACAAATCTGTAGGCTGCAAAAACATGATTAACCGTTACAGGAATAAATCCTGCTTTTGAAGCTCTAATCCAATAATCCCAATCTTCGCAACTAGTCAATTTCTCATTAAAAAAACCAACTTTTTGAACCATTTTTTTCGAAAGTACAAATCCATTTACTGGACCTATATTGGCTTCATGGATAGATTGATAAAAGTTAGCATAAGGGCGTATTGTTGACCTTCTGTATAAAACATTGATTATATTATCTTTGAAACTTAAATAGCCGCTCTGAATAAAATCAACATCTTCAGTTAAAATGTTATCATAAAATTGAAGACAATCATTTAATATTAAATCATCGGCATCAAGAAAAATAAAATAGTTTCCACTAGCTTCTTGAATACCTTTGTTTCTGGCAGAAGACAAGCCTCCATTACCTTTTTCTACTAATCTAATTCTATCATCTTTTTGCTTGTATTGTCTCGCAATTTCAGACGTATTATCAGTAGCTCCATCATTAATTACTATGGCTTCCCAATTTTGAAATCTCTGAATTAAAATAGAATCCAAGCACTCAGGAAGAAAATGTGCCTGATTATAACATGGAATGATTATAGAAAATAGAGGAGAAGTATTTTTGTCTGCCAAAACTTAAAATAATTTATTAAACTGAGTTTGAAATTTTTGTGTAAATATCTTCTAAAAGATGTATCTGTTTTTCTGAGTTTCTTTCTGATGAAATTTGATTAAATTGCTGTAATGAGAGTTTTTCTGCACTTTCGCAATTTGTCAACAATTCATAACTTTTAGCAACAAATTGTGTTAAACTTTTATAATGTGGATACACTTCATTAAATGGATCAACTGGCTTTTCCATAAAATCCCAACATACTAATGGAGTTCCGGTAGTACAAATGTCGAAACCAGCATAACCAGCAGGTTTATTGTTATTGTGACCTTGAAACCATGATAAATTTATGTTTTCATTGAGAACTGTTTCAATAATATTTTCTTGATGACCTCTAAAAAACACAAAATCTGTAATCCCCAAATTTTTTAAATAACGTGTCATTCCTTCTTTATTAGGGTCACCACCACCAAATATATGCAACTCAGAATTGGGAAGCTTTTCTTGGAGCAATTGAAATGAGTAGAAAAAAGGGTCTAAAGGTTTATACTTATCTAATCTAGTAAAAATTCCTATTTTCTTTACTGGAGAATCAATAAATCGCCAAGGCTTTTGATCAAAAGGAATCTTGAGTAATAAAGGTAAAAAAAAATGATTTACTTTATTAAATTCTTTAAATTCATATTTGTGTTCACTTTCATGAAATCCAGAAACAAAGTTATAAGCATATTCAAAATCAAAATTTTTATAAAGATTAGGATTTTGAAATCGAGCAGACATAATATGTATTAGACTTTTATTGAGATTTTCTTTGGTTAATGTTTTAAAAAAAGTATACTCACCTATCCAACTAATAACATCATAATTTAATAAATAGTTATTAAATACATCTATCTCAATATAATCTTCATATGTTTTTTTGAAAGAAATTTTTTTTATCTTACTAATAATTCTTCTAACTATAGTATAGGTTATTAAAAATGAATCAATAAAAACTATTTTAGAGCCTAATGCAATATGTCTATCCTTATAATAGAGAGCAACCGATTTTGAATTAATTTTAGATTCTTTTTCTAAACAAAGAATCGTAATCACAAATTTTTCTTTATTCAAAGCAGAGTCAATCTCATACATAAATCGCTCTGCTCCAGCTCTAGCAAATCCTTTTACAACAAACAGTATTTTAATCTTGTTCATTTTTATTCTTTATTCCAACTTAATCTTGGCCTAATAAGTCCATTAATTTTTCCTAAATACCCTGAATTACGTTCAACATCTTTCACTTCAAAAATTAATAGATCATTAGAATACAACATGCTCATTGCTTTGGTATGGATGTAAAAATGAATTTGATAGAGTTCATCATTCAAAAATTGACTTGGAATTCTGCATTTAATGTCGGTAACCTCACCAATTTCACAATCAAAAAACTGCCCTGTACCAAATAAAGTATCTCCTTTCAATGTCTTTAAATCAAATCCTAAAGATAAAGTAGCTTCATTAGTTAAGTTAACAATTTTTAAATGCAAATCGATTTCTGAGGTTACATCAATAATAGCATCAACATCAGCAGAGGAGGCATTTTCTATACTAGCATATACTATTCTAACATATTCATTTCCTTCTGCTTCAAGCACTGAATCATATTGAAAACTTCTTTTCTCATTTGAAGCATACTCCAAATAATACTTAATCATCTCATTTGGAGTCCCTGTGTTTTCTATATAGCCATTGTTCAAGAAAATTGCTTTATTACATAAAGTTTCAACGGCTGTCATATTATGACTTACAAATAAGACGGTTCTTCCTTCACTTTTAGAAACATCACCCATTTTGCCCAAACATTTTTTTTGAAATTCAGCGTCTCCTACTGCCAACACTTCATCTATTATCAAAATTTCACTTTCTAAGTGAGCCGCAACAGCAAATGCTAAACGCACGTACATTCCAGATGAATAACGTTTAACAGGAGTGTCGATGTAGCGCTCTACACCAGAAAAAGCAACAATTTCGTCAAACTTTCTAGTAATTTCATGGCGACGCATTCCTAAAATAGCACCATTTAAGTAAATGTTTTCACGTCCCGTCATTTCTGGATTAAAACCAGTACCAACTTCCAATAAAGAAGCAATTCTACCATTAACTTTGAAAGAGCCGGTTGTTGGTTTAGTTACTTTACTCAAAAGCTTTAAAAGCGTACTCTTTCCAGCACCATTTCGTCCAATAATTCCAACAGCATCACCTTGTTGAACTTCAAAATTAATATCTTTTAACGACCAAACGTAATCACTATCGCCTTTGACAGCTCTGTTGTTATTTTCTCCTATCTTTAAATAAGGGTCGTCTTTACCTCTAATTTTAGACCAAAAACGATTTAAGTCATGGCTTATTGTTCCAGTGCCAACTTCGCCTAAACGATACTGTTTAGATATATTTTCGGCTTTGATTGCTAGTTGCTTCATTATTTATTAATTGAATAAAAAAGTAGTATTTCGTAATTTGTAATTCGCTTCTCGTACCTCGTATTTAGCACCTCGTATTTCGTATATCGTACCTCGTATTTCGTACCTCGTATTTCGTACCTCGTATATCGTACCTCGTATTTCGAACTTCATATTTACACCGTATCCATAAAGCTCTTTTCCACTTTATTGTATATCAACACGCCAATAATCAACAATAAACCTATTAACAAGGAACTCAGTACTAAACTGTCAGGTTTAAAGTTTCCTGTCCCTAAATAAGCATATCGAAAACATTCGAAAATTCCTGTCAGGGGATTAATTTCAAGAAAAAAAGCAAACTTCTTGGGCATTGCAGAACTTGGGTACACTACTGGAGTGGCATACATAAATAGCTGAATTCCAAAAGTAAGTAGAAAGACTAGATCTTTATACTTTGTAGTTAATGATGAAAATATCATACCTAATCCTAATGCAAAACAAGCCATTAAAAAAATTAGTAGTGGGGTTGCTAAAACCCAAATATTGGGGTGGATAGTTTTAGGAACAAAGGCATAATATAGTATTACGAGAATAAATAATCCAAATTGGATTGCAAACTTCATTAATCCAGAAAAAATTATAGCCAACGGCATAATAAGTCTTGGGAAATAAACTTTTCCAAAAAGGGTAGAATTATCTTTAAAAACCGTCGAAGTCTTAGTTAATGATTCGGAAAAATAATTCCAAATTATGATTCCCGCCAGATAAAAAGCTACTTTAGGAGATCCATCAGTAGACAAATTGGCTATTTGTCCAAAAAGCACTAAATAAACAAGCATAGTCATCAAAGGTTGAACAAAAAACCATATCGGACCTAATATGGTTTGTTTATAAAAAGTAACATAATCTCTTTTAACTAACATTAAAAGTAAATCTCTATAATGCCATATTTCTTTAACATTTATTGTAAAAAGAGAATTTTTAGACTTTATTTCTTCTGACCAAGTTTGCTGATTATTCATTATACTCAAAATTATTATTTTTAATAGTTTGGGAATTAATTTGCGCTAATTATGCTTATAACTCTATCTATGGTATCTAAATCTAGGTCATAAAACATAGGAAGTCTTAAAAGACAATCAGTAAACTTATCTGAATTTTCTAGAACTCTTCCATCATGTTTTTTATAGTAAAAATCACTTGAATGAAGTGATATATAATGAAAAACAGCATGAATTTCTTTTTCTTTTAATGCAGCAATCAATTTTGTTCTTTGTTGTACATTTTTCATCACTATATAAAACATGTGACCATTATTAGATGCAAATTCTGGTAATACAGGCAAAGAAATTTCAGTAGAATTCAAATTAATAATTTTCTGATTATAGTAATCCCATAATAATTTTCTTTTTTTTTGAATATCATCTAAATTCTCAATTTGAGCCCACAAAAAAGCGGCAATTATTTCAGATGGTAAAAACGAAGAACCGGTATCGACCCAGCCATATTTATTGACTTCACCTCTGAAAAATTCGGCTCTATTTGTTCCTTTCTCCCAAATTATTTCTGCTCTATGAATAAATTGTTCGTCATTAATAGTCAACATTCCTCCTTCGCCTGAAATAATATTCTTTGTTTCATGAAAAGAAAAAGCCGCTAAATGTCCAATACTCCCTAGAGCTTTTTTTATACCATCTCTACCAGTGTAAAAACTATCAATAGCTTGCGCGGCATCTTCAATTACTAATAAATTATACTTAGTAGCCAGCTCCATAATTTTATCCATATCACAAGCAACTCCTGCATAATGAACAGGTACTATTGCTTTAGTTTTCTTGGTAATCAAAGCCTCAATTTTATCCACATCAATGTTTGGGTTATCAGAATACGAGTCTGCAAAAACAATTTTAGCTCCTTGTCTGACAAACGCTATAGCGGTGGAAACAAAAGTAAAACTTGGTATTATTACTTCATCTCCTTCTTTAATATTGGCAAGAATTGCGCACATTTCTAAAGCATCAGTACAAGATGTTGTTAAAAGCACCTTTTTAAAACCATACTGTTCTTCAAAAAAAAGCTGACATTTTTGAGTATACTTTCCGTTTCCTGATAGTTTGCCAGAATTAACCGCATCGTAAATATAATGTGTTTCTTTACCTGTCAAATGAGGTTTGTTGAATGGAATCATAATGTATTTATTTATAAAGTCTTAAACTAAATTAAAATGATTAATCATTTTTGGCATTATCACCACTAATTATTTTAGAATATTTTGCTTTCTTATCAATAAACCTCTTTTCGTAAAACTCGTATGAAAAACTAGAAACCAATACTACTAATAAAAAAACTATTGGATATAAAACAAAATCATTAATCTTATTAAACAGCATTCCAATTTTAATACAAAAAACTATAACTATTGGATGATACATATACATTCCGTAGGAGATTTTGCCTAAATAACCTGAAATTTTGTTTTCCATTGAAAACAATCTCTTCTCATTGGCTGCGAAATTTGAGATTAAAATCCCAAACAATACAGCATAAAGTTCAAAGTGCAAATACTTATCTAAAAAAGGTAAATGATAATTAATCGATATAAAAACTACTGTCAGCACAAATGCGATTATTTGGGTAATTTTTGAAAACAAAATTTTTCTAGTAGCTAAAACAATTGGAGTAGTGTCATATATAATTAAAGCAAATATTCCGCCTATTGCCATACAATCAATAGGAGTTGACAACCAAAAACCTTTAAAAACTTCTTTTATTTGAGAAGGAAAAAATTGTATTGAGAACTTTACTAAAATATAGAAAAGAATGACTCCAAACATTAAAGTCCATTTGTTATTAATTTTCTTGTTCAGACCAGGCCAAACTAAATAAAACTGCTCTTCTGCCCCAATAGACCATGTTTGTGAAGCATAAGGAATAGCTCCATAAACATTCAGTACCAGATTAGGCAAAAAGAAAACAAACATAATTATTTTATATACTAATTTATTCCAGACTACTTCTTTTCCAAATCCTTCTAAAGTAAAGAAAGGTATATGTGGTAAAATAAATAAAGAAGTAAGAATTATAAGGAAATATAAAGGCCAAATTCTTAAAATACGTCTCAGATAAAAATCCTTTATAGAAATTGTATTGGTTACTTCCTTTTCTTTAAATAATAAATACGAGATTAAAAAACCACTAA
>JAYTGH010000540.1:0-3702 GCA_043733645.1 Flavobacterium sp.
AAAATAAATGCCGGTGTAATATTTGAAAACAAACAATTTTCAAAAATAATTTCGGTTGCGTTGTATGTTAAAATAGGTGCTGCCATGCGGGGTGTAAAATAAGGCAGCAGCATTTAGCAAAGGTTATTGAATGCTTAATTTTTGCACCGGCATTTTTGCATTGGGCGGCAGCGTTGTGTCACTCTCTTATACCGTATACCGTTGAGAGGCTTTTATGGAAGCGGAGATGGCGTTTTCGATTTAGATATTATTGCATTACAATTTTTCCAGTCTTAATTTGATTGCCCATTTATTACATACCAAAGTAAGTTTTCCTAAAAACTTATTGACACATAACATGTCTTCAAATATCCATTTCCGAAAGAGGTGACACCTTTCGCAGGGAATAAATTATTATTTCAATATTCTTTTTAGGCGCCTGAATAGTTCATAAACTCCTAAGGCTATGTATAAACTTATGACGGCAAGTATACCCGTCCAAATGACAGCATTGGGATGATTAGAATATTTTGAATAAATAAATGCGACCGTAATTCCATAAAGCAATAACCATATAATTCCTGCATATCTATCTCTTCTAAGTTTGACTTCAAATTCATCTTCTTCTGGTACTACTTTACAAGATTTGTGTAAAATACTGAAAGATAAATTCGGAACTAATCCAACAAAGTTTTCGCAAAGAAATTGGGTTTTCACCGATGTATTTCTGTTAAATACAGGTAAATTCAAAGTTCTGTTGCCTAATATATATCTTAATGAATAATGTAAATCTTGCGAAGTTTCATGATTGGGATTTTCCTCTTTTAATCTGATATCCTCTTTATTCAATTTTATCACTTTATCGAATTCTTTTGCATATTTTTCTTCCAACAAAATTGAATTGCCATTTTCATTGTAATTCCCTTGGTATGCAAGTATTTGACTGTTCTCATTTACCCAAAAATCTATATTTACATTCTCTAAATCAATATTGCTATCATTTTTTATTTCAATAGTTATTAGGCTAAGATGTTTGGTTTTCCGGTCATTATATACAATTTCTATATTTCCCCAGTAGCTATTTTGCGTAGCTGTGGCCAATTGAAAAATGTTACGTTTGAATTTTAATAATACGGTTCGGTTTTTAAATCTCTCTAATATGACGGCAGCGATAAATCCTAACACTGCTGTTAAAATTGGGATAAGCCCTGGCGGTAGAGAAGTAGATGTTTGATCAGGCATAAATTAAAAATACTAAATGTTCTTAAAAAGGGCAATTTTCGAAACCATGATACCAGCTCACAAACCACGGCGAAGAGGTTTTAAAATGCTTCAGTATTTTTAAGCGGAACAGTTTTTAAAAAGTCATAAAATATATATGCAGGTATTACTTTAGCTAATCCATTATTTACATCAATTTTAGTAGTAAGTGGCACTATTTGGTTAAGTGTATCAATACTAAAACTATTTATTAAAAATCATTACTTAAATGTCCAGTTACCATTCCGATTAATTTATATTCTTCAAATGGGGGAACAGAAAATACGGGACTTCCACTATTTCCACCAAACGAAAATCCATCTATTAAAAATACATCTCCGTCACTTGGCATCCATGAAATTATACCTTTTCTAACAAGAGGATTGGTTTTAACATCTCGAAAATTGTTTGAATTTCCGAAGCCATTAAATGTGCCTATCCCGTCTGGAAATCCTAAAAAACAATTTCTTTACCACTATAAATTTCATTTTTACTTGCAATCTGACTTATTCCACGTGAGGTCAAATTTGTTAATTTGATTGAGGTGCCTTTAAATTCATATCGATTTGGTAGCTCGCAAATTATTACTGCCAAATCCAAATTTGCGTGTTTAAATAAATTACTATCAGCCTTCAGCTTTATTGGATATAAAAAATTAGTCCCGTCAAATAAAATGGTCTTTACCACTCCAAGGCTGTCCCGGAACTGAAACCTATCTTTTTTTTACGCTCTAAAAAAAATCCTAGCTGAATCAGTAGCAGGGATAGAGGCAATTAAAAGTGAGTTTCTTGTAACGTGTTCACAAGTAATCAAGATATCCTTCTTTCCTAAATAGTTATACAGAGAAAATGCTGTTCCATGGTTTATTAGTATTCCATTCGGACCAAGTTTATATAGCAATACAGTCGAATTTGCGTTTTCCTCGTTGATTATTTTTAAGGGGTTAAGTACATTTGCTTGAGGCAAAGCAGTTAATGTTAGTACGAATGATTGGATAAATAGAAACAGTATTTTTTTCATGGATATAGTAGTTAAATGTGATTTTTAATTCTTCTAGTTTATAAAATATTTAGATTTTTAAATTCGTAAAACTTAATTTTTAAAAAGTAGTAATTAACTATTTATGCTTTTAATTAATATGAAAATAATTTAATTAATCCAAAATTGGTTAATTAAACTTAATTAATAAAAAAATAATACTAAAATGGTGTTAATAACTAATTAATTTTAAAACTAATGGAAGATATCGGCAGCCTCTTATTCAAAAAGTCATTTGCGGAAAAGACTCTTTTCAAGAATCAACTAGATTTGGTGCATCAAATTATTGCAACAAATGTTTACCCATTTAATAAAAGCAATGATGATGAGTTTTCTAAATTTCAAATACGCTTAAAGACATATGTATCTCAATTGTTGTCAGATACTGCCGTACGAAATATTACTGATGAATTTCGTACAGCTTTACAAATTTTGGTACGACAAAAAATACTAGATACTTCTTTAAGTGAAAAAATATTAGAGGAAATCTTCGACAGATTGAAAACTAAAAATGTACATTCTCAAACAAATAAAGGCGATTCAGTAGAGGCTCAAATTGAGAAGGATTTGATGCTCGGTAACTATATTTCCATAATTTCAGCTAAGCCTATTGAGATAAATAGATTAAGGCAGGAAGATGATTTTTCATTAAGCTATTCATTGTTTAAAAACTATATTTTAAGCCATCTCGAAAATGACAATTTAAAATATTACAGGTTGAATTTTCCTTTGGAAAGCTATTGTGAATTATTTTGGTTAGGCTTTCAAAAAATGATTTTTCATGAGCTATTGGAATTATTTGATGGTGACTATTTGAATAACTTGGTGAGCAAAGAACCGGTTTTAATAAACGGAATTTATAGCATAATTTATCAAAAATTCAAAGATTTTGTAACATTAACGGGAAAGAAATTTAACGAAGAAACTAAGAATGAAATTTGTTTAACCATTTCGAATTCAATTGTTGAATATCTTAATAAACATAAGATTGTATTGACTTTTCATATAACAGATCCGATTTTCTCTACAACTACTATTGCGTTAAGTCCAGATAATTTAAATAAGGGAAAAGTATATTTCTTGATAGAAGATGAGTTTAGAAAAATGCGATTATTTAAACCAAATAAAGAAGGTCTTTTACTATGGAGAATTTTTGTATGGGATAAAATTAAAACATCCAAAACTTCAAAAAATATTGAACGGCCTACTGACATAGGTTCCAACATAATTAATCAAACGGTGGAATAAGTATATCTTTTCTGCGCCATGTTACGTATACCCACCTGTAAGCTTTCTCCGCTCCGAGTCTCCGATCATAAACTTCCCTGGCGATGTCTCTGCACAAATTATTTTAAACCAACAACCAGCATAAGCTGCAGGACTCGCCGATCTATCAAGGTAAGGTAGACTTTTATTAACATTGTA
>JAYTGH010000541.1:0-3699 GCA_043733645.1 Flavobacterium sp.
ATAGTTGCAGGTTCGCAACGGATACAACTCTTTTATTAAACCTAAAATAGTATTTACGGTTTTGAAATTAGTATACGGCCCAAAATATTCCGAGCCGTCCTTAATCATTCTTCGCGTTGGAAATATTCTCGAAAAAGGTTCCTTTTTGATGCAAATCCAAGGATAGGTTTTATCATCACGCAGCAACACATTATAGCGCGGTTGGAGTTTTTTAATCAGATTATTTTCCAACAAAAGTGCATCTTGCTCCGATGAAACTACGATGTGTTTAATAGTAACAATCTTCTTGACCAACACATTGGTTTTTGCATTGTCATGGAGTTTGTTAAAATAGGAAGAAACTCTTTTTTTTAGATTTTTGGCTTTCCCAACATACAAAATTTTACCTTCTTTATCATAATACTGATACACCCCGGGATTGTCCGGCAGCGTTTGTATTTGAAGTTCGATAGAAGGAGTTTCCATAGTCATTGCGAGGCACGAAGCAATCTCATTATAAGATTGCGGATTAACGATTTTTGAAATTGTGATGAAAGTTAGCCACGGATTAAACTGATTTTACAGATTTTCACTGATTATTTATTTTCTTTTTCAGCTATTTTTTGTTCGATGAATTCTTTGTGACGCTTGACTTCTGATTTTACGATTTTGTCGATTTCGGAATCGGTAAGTTGAGTTCCGTAGGGTATTTTATATATACATTTTTCATAATTTGTAACAATACAACATTCATTTGCTTGAAAAAGAATATTCACAAAGTTACTATATTTTATATCTTCAAATCCTAGTTGTTTTAAAGAAGAAAACTCATAGAAAATCACAATTTTATTAAATGATAAAACTCCTTTATTTTCATCTAAATAATATTTAAAAAATTGATCTCTGTTTTCAAAAATATTTGAATCATCAAAAATTTCAAATAAATTTTTGGAATATAATTTTTCAAATCTTGACATGTTTTCGACATATTTTCTAACAAAAGGGAAAATAGAATTTATTAATATTGATAAAGACAACTCAACATTTTTTGTAACTTTTGTCTCTCCTGCAATCTTCAACTTCTGCTCCAACAAAGCAATCTCCTTATCCAAATCATCAGCTTCTTCAATTTCTTCGCCTTTTGCTCCTGCTATCATTATTTCTAACGAACGAACTAGGTTTTGGGCAATATAAGTTATGAATGCTTCAATGTTTCCAGCGTCAGCTAATTGTAGTGAAGCAAAATATTCATCTTTTGATTCTTTATCAGATTTAATGATTGTTGGAGGGAATCCAAATTGCATTAAAATGAAATTCATTAAAATTCTGGCAGTTCTTCCGTTGCCATCATCAAAAGGATGAATTCGGATGAACTTATAGTGAAATTCTGCTGCAAGAAATATTGAATTAACTTCCGCTTCTTTTGATTTTTTATTATACCAATCGAGCAAATCATGCATCTCTGCTGGCGTTTCCTCGGGTGTTGCAAAATAGAAGATTTCACCTGTTTTAGTTTTTACATGATTGGCGGTTGTTTTATAACTTCCGACAGCAATTCTTTTCTTGGTTGGTTTCCCTTCTGGAGTTATAGCATCAACTTCGTAGGATTCTTTTAGTAAAAGCGTGTGCAATTCTCGGATGAAATTTTCGGTTAATGGTCTTTCTCCGTTAACCATTTCTATTACCCAATTAATAGCTTCATTATGACCCGTAATCTCTAACGTATCTTTCAATGGTTTTCCTTGTGCCGTAATCCCAAATAAAATTAGAGCTTTGGTTTCGCCATAAGTCAATGAATTTCCTTCTAAATGATTGGAGTGGTAATTCCAATCCAAACGGAATTTTTGCATTATCCTTGCCTCTTGCTCTTTGTCAATAGGACGCAGAGAATCTAATGCTTGTTTTAAGTCTAATGCTTTTTTAATTTCTTCCATTGGAAAACCATTTAATTCAAACAAATTTAACTTTAAATTCTTCAGTTACCAAACAACTTCCATAAGTGTTTAAATAGTAAATAATCCTAAAATAAATATTTTTTATTAATTATTTAATGATTTTTATTAAATAATTAATACTTTATAATGTTATATAAATAAATTATGATAATTAATTTATATTTTTTAATAATAATTAATTAAAAATCATTTAATTTTACGGTTTAATCAATTGTATGCTACTATGCCTTTAGATAATTTAGCCAAAAATCATTTTACAGAAGCCGAAAAACAGCAGTTGGATGATGCCATTACTACCATTTTAAATATTGTAGGCGCACATACCTATCATCTTACCCCAAAGGAGCGCAGCCAATACGGAAAGATTGGCGATCAGAAACGACTGTTTATTGACAAAGTGCGCGATATTCAAAAAACACAAGCCAATTTGTGTTCACCAGATGTAGACTGGAATGGGTTTGAAGCTGATTTTCAAACCAGACAATATGCTGCCAATAAACTCAGCCAATTAGAATCGATATCGACACTATTGCTTAATATTAAAATTTTGCACAATTATGATAATCTAAACGATGCCTTACTTGATTACCGGTATGCGGGTTATAAAAATAGGTTTGGCAATCAAATGGGGTATGAACAAAAGATTAACTCCTTAAAGGGATTTTTTCCTAAAACAGGAAAGAAAAAGAAGAAAGAAGAGTAATTTTGAAGCATGAACAAAAAAGAACTCCGAGCTAAATACAAAGCTTTACGCCAAGAATTATCGCTTGACGACATTGACGACAAGAGTATGGCAATTGCCAATAGAATGCTGCAACTTGATGTTTGGGAGAAAACGTATTTCCATTTATATCTAACTATTGAAGAACAAAAAGAAGTAGAAACCGAATTTGTTCTTCAAATATTAGCAGGAAAAGACAAGGAAATTGTTGTCGCCAAAAGCAATTTTGATACGCTACAAATGACCAACTATTTACTGACTGACACTACTAAATTTCAAAAAAACGAATACAACATCTACGAACCTGTTGACGGAATAGAAGTTCCGAATACTAAAATTGATGTAGTTTTTGTTCCGCTTCTAGCGTATGATAAAAAAGGAAACAGAGTGGGATATGGTAAAGGGTTTTATGACAACTTTCTTTCGAAATGCCGTGAAGATATTATAAAAATTGGATTGTCATTCTTTGAACCCGAAGATGTCATTGAAGATGTTTCTCCAACCGATATTCGGTTAGATTATTGTGTTACGCCAACCACTAGCTATTCGTTCCTATAGAGGTCTTTTTAGCAAATGCCTTTTTATTAAACACAATCAGAATTCCAACACCTGTCGAAATCGACATATCGGCAATGTTAAAAATGGCATTAAAGAATTTGAACGGATGTCCGCCACAAACAGGCAGCCATTTCGGGAAATTACCTTCTAAAATTGGGAAGTATAACATATCAACCACTTTTCCATGAAACCAAGTTCCATAAGGGTTTGCAGAAAATAATGTTGCTACTTGATTGTAACTGTGGTCAAAATACACTCCGTAAAAAACAGAGTCGATGATGTTACCAACTGCTCCAGCAAAAATAAGGGCGATGGCAACCATTAAATAGTTGGAACTGTGTTTTGTGCTGGCGTCATATAACCAATATCCTATACCAAAAACAGCTAAAATCCTGAAAACGGTTAGGATTAATTTGCCGTGCATTCCCGGAATCTTGGTTCCCCAAGCCATTCCTTCGTTTTCAATCAGCATAATTTTAAACCAAC
>JAYTGH010000542.1:0-9891 GCA_043733645.1 Flavobacterium sp.
GTAGCTCCGGCAGTTTCCAATAGTTTTGCTATCAGTTTTGCTCCAATCGGAACTCTTGGTTTGTCTTTTCTGTCTTGTCTTGCATAACCAAAATACGGAATTACGGGAGTAATGTGTCGGGCTGATGCTCTTTTCGCAGCATCAATCATTAACAAAAGTTCCATTAAATTGTCGGCGCTCGGAAATGTAGAGCAAACAATAAAAACGCGCAATCCTCTTATTGATTCTTCAAAAGAAGGTTGAAATTCACCATCACTAAATTTTGAGAACGTAACTTTACCAAGCGGAACACCATAGTTTTCAGCTATTTGTTCAGCTAGGTAGACGCTTTGCGAACACGCAAAAATCTTTGCTTCTGGTTCAAACTGCGACATTGTAATTTGTTGTTTTTATCCGTTGCGCTCCCTACGGAAGTACCTCGAATGTAGTTAGTTAGTTGTGCTTCGTTTTACCGAGGTGCAAATTTAGAAATTAAATCCAACTCTGAAAGGATATTTTAGAGTATTTTTTTAGAATATGATATTTTATTTTTTACATTTGCATCGTGTTTAAAAATAAGCAGTCTTTTTGACCCATATTTTTCGCGATAAACCAACTGTTGTTGGTTTTGTCTACTTAGCCCGGATGGCAAAATCTTTAATTAATTTTTTCTAAAAATTAAACTGAAAACCATCCAAGGTAAACGCCCGGATGGCGGAATTGGTAGACGCGCTGGTCTCAAACACCTGTGGGCAACCGTGCGGGTTCAAGTCCCGCTCCGGGTACTTTAAAAACCTCTAATGATTTGTAAAGCAATGATTTAGAGGTTTTTTATTTGCTTTTTTGCCGAAATTTTGCCGAAAATAACACCTTTTTTATTATGATTCTTAAAGCCGAAATTGTTTATAAAGTTATTGAATCATTAAGTTTTGAGGAAAAGAATCGGCTTTTTTTAATGTTAGAAATTTTATCAAAAACAAAAATAGTAAAAAAGGAATTCGACTTAACTTCAGAGGAACTTGCTAAAATAATTTTAGAAAAGCATAGAAAAAAATGGATTGTAAAAAAAGAAAACGATAAATTCCACGAGGTACGCTTACGTAATCCTAAAGACGAGGGGAATATATCGCTTTTCAAAAGCTAAATTACAATATTTTTTTAAAAATTAAGGTTTTAACGGAACGTATGACGGCGTTAAATTTACGGAGTTCCACTGTATGCACCAACCTTAAAAAAACAAAGTAGCATATCGGGCGATAAATCAGAGCCGCTAAGACGTGTTACTTTGCCTTAAAAAAGCAATCCCCACAGAATGTCAAAGTTACTCTGACATTTAGGGGACTTGCATATGCAAATATAAATATTATTTTGTTTGCAAAGTGCAGGACACCGCTTCATAATGGGAATCCCTATGAATAAGCGGCTCTTTTGCAAATTCAAGCGACTTAAAAAACATTCTGCCCTCGAGATGCTGCAAACCCACATCGCAGTTCCGCTTCCCACGCTCTGACGTTTGGTCGAATTGCTTAAGTTTGAGGAAAGCAGCCATCATTTCATAGTGAAGTAAAGTGTCCTTGCCATCCCTGATGTAATAATTAATACCATCAATCGTTCCGCTATGTTAATAATCCCTATCTGCTTTACAATATCCCTCTTTTAGTGTAGGGTAAATATATAAATAAAAGTAATATGATGAATATATATGCCGTATATATGCCGTATATATGTCGTATGTATGTCGTATTACATACTTGGTAGAAGCATGCTTGACATATAGAATAGCCTGCTTTCAGCCCTTTACAATAGTAAGGCGGTATTGACTGATTATTTCGCGATTAGTGTAACAAACCTTCCAACCCAAAGTCTAACAATTCTATTAACGTAGATCCACTATATAATAATTTATTACATTTGGTGGATTAATCAACTAAACCAATCAATGAAAAACTTAAAAATGACACTTCTTGCAGCAGTAGTTCTGTTAGCTTCCTGCACTAAAAAAGAAGAACTTACATCTGGTATCAACAAAAAAAATATGGATACCAAAGTAAATCCCGGCGATAATTTTGCCGATTATGTAAATGGAACTTGGTATAAAAAAACCAAAATTCCAGCAGATAAAGCATCGTATGGAGCATTTGATATGCTGTATGACCAATCACAAAAAGACGTAAAAGCGATTATTGAAGACGCTGCAAAAGGTGATAATGCCGAGGGCAGCGACAAACAGAAGATAGGCGATTATTTTGCTTCTTTCATGAACAGGAAAGACAGAGATGCTAAAGGAGTAACACCTATTCAGCCTGAACTAAAAGCTATCGACGGAATTGCCAATTATAGCGATTTGGCTGGCTACTTTGGTAAAGCCAATAGAACCGGAGTTTCAGTTCCGGTTGTAATATTTGTGAACCAGGATTCTAAAAATCCGAATGAGTATGCCCTAACTACATGGCAGGGTGGAATTGGACTTCCTGAAAGGGAATATTACACGGCAACTGATGCAAAGATGGCAAACATTCGTAAAAAATATGTAGCCCATGTTGAAAAGATGCTGCAATTGGGTGGTGTTGAAAATGCAGCTGAAAATGCAGCTAAAATCATGGCACTTGAAACTACTATAGCTTCAAGTCACATGAAAAAAGAAGATACTCGTGATGTTGTAAAGCTTTACAACAAATACAACACAGCTGATTTAAAAACCCTAATGCCTGATTTCGATTGGACAGCCATGCTTAAAAATGCTGGTATGGATAAAGAAAAATCAATTATCATTTCACAGGTTGACTATACAAAAAGCCTGAACAATATCATTAAAAACACGCCTCTTGATACTTGGAAAATTTATCTGAAATGGGGCCTAATCAACAAAAATGCCAACAGATTGAATTCGGCATTGGATAAACAAAATTTTGAGTTTTATAGTAAAACTTTATACGGTGTAGAAAAACCTGAAGAAGACTGGAAGCGCGGTGTAAATGGCGTGAACGGGGCGTTAGGCGAAATGGTAGGAAAGGTCTATGTTGAAAAACACTTCTCTCCAGAAGCTAAGGAACGCATGGTTGCTTTGGTTAAAAACCTATTGAAAGCTTATGGTGAAAGCATCAAAAAATTGGATTGGATGAGCGCCGATACCAAAAAACAAGCTTTAGCTAAAGTTGATAAATTCATGATTAAAATTGGGTATCCTGATACATGGAGAGACTACTCTACGTTGAAAGTTGCCAAAAACGATTTGTATGGCAATGCCGTAAGAGCCAACGAATTTGAATACCAAAGAAACTTAAACAAATTAGGAAAACCTGTTGACAGAACCGAATGGGGCATGACACCACAAACGGTGAATGCTTATTATAACCCATCACTTAATGAAATTGTATTTCCTGCAGCTATTTTACAACCGCCTTTCTTCGACTTAAATGCTGACGATGCAGTAAATTATGGTGGTATCGGAGCTGTAATTGGTCACGAAATCGGACATGGTTTTGATGACCAGGGAAGTGCTTATAATGGTGATGGTGTAATGAAAAACTGGTGGACACCAACCGACTTAACATCTTTCAAAACAAAAACAGGCGCATTAGTTGCTCAATACAGTGGCTTTAAAGCGTTCCCTGATTTGAATGTGAATGGCGAATTTACTTTAGGAGAAAACATTGGCGACCTTGGTGGATTGAGCATAGCTATCAAAGCTTATAAAGAAAGTCTTGGTGGAAAAGAAGCACCAGTTATGGATGGCTTTACTGGTATGCAGCGTGTTTTCTTAGGTTGGGGACAAGTTTGGGGAGAAAAAGCACGTGAAGAAGCTGTTCGTAGCCAAATTGCAGGTGATCCACATTCACCAGCTAAGTTCAGAATTAATGGAGTAGTTAGAAACGTACCGGAATTCTATGAAGCATTCAAAATCAAACCGACAGATTCTTTATATCTTGCTCCAGAAAAGCGAGTGAAGATTTGGTAATGGTTTAAAAGATAAATTAAAAGCCCAATCTCGTTTTTGAACAAGATTGGGCTTTTTTATTTAGAGTGAGTTTAGGAAATAAATAGAGTATAAATGTACTTTACTCAATAACAAACTTTACTGTTTTAATAATTCCTTCAGAAACTGCTTTTCCATAATAAACTCCTGAAGAAAACCCGCTACAGTTTATAGTTTGAATTGCATTGGTTATAGCTTCTTGTTTTACCATTCTGCCCAAAGAATCATAAATGATAAAAGTGGCATCACTTGAAACAGCAGAATGATAATATAAGTTTAATTCTTTTCCATGAATGGGATTTGGTGAAACCACTATGCTCATTTGATTATTCTCAAAAGTAGTTGTTCCCAAACTTGGGGTAGCCAACCAGATCACAGCATTCATTAATAAAATCTGATGATTCCCACTAGCATCTCCAATGTAGCCATTATATAAAATATCTCCTGTATCTCCCGTTCCGTCATCTGGAATAGAACTGTCTCCGATAGCAACCACTTTTCCGGCTAAATAGTTTGACTGTGCCACCATTACATTCGTTGTACCCGTATTGCTCGATCCCGTTTTGTAAATAAGCCCTTTTACGCTACTGTTTGAAGTCGTGTTTAAGGTCATACTTGTTCCGGAAGTCCATTGTGCTCTAGTAACATTTCCTTTTATTCCGTGGAGTATTGGGTTTGATGGTAAGTTAGCAACGTTAGTAGTAGTTTGTGAAAAATCATTTGAATCATATTGAATTCCAAAAGGATTAGTTTGTACGTTGTTGTTTTGCATCAAATCGTTCCAAACTTGTAAAGAATCGTATCCATCATTATTCCGGTCAGATATCGTATGGTCAGCAATCATCATTAAACTACCTCCATTCTTTACAAAATTCACTATAGCATCTTTTTCCGTTGCCGAAAAAAGCATATTAGGTTCATCTACTACAAATATCTTGTAATTACTTAAGTCCTGAGCATTGCTTGCAGAACCATAGGTAATTGGTACATTATAGGGTAAACTTTCTACGATGTATCCTTGTTTCACGCAGTCAACTGCCCAATAAGACAATCCCCCTTGCCAATAATCTTCTGTTGTTGCAGCACTAATACCTGATTGTGCCGGAGTAGGAATGCGTTGCGGATTCGATGCGCCAGTACTGCCACTACTAGCATAGGGCAAATGAGTTGTACTGTTAAAATAAATATTATGAGCATCTGCATCTATAACCCAATCAGCATTCCCTGCCATTTCAGCTTTAGTAGCATCAAATAATATCTTAACTTGAGCAACTCCTGAAAAACTCATCCATAAAAACCATAAAAAAGTAAAACGTATTTTCATAATATTTTAAATCATTAATTCACTAAAACATTTCTACCCACAAAAACCCTATGTAAAGCGTTAGAATTTAGTGAGCCCGCAAAAATAACAAATAACTGTTCCGTTTTTATAAAACAGTAAACAATTAACATTGTTAAGTAAAATTTAAATAAATAATGGGGAAATAAAACTACTATTCTTCAACCAACATAGCGGCTAATCTTTCGTCTCTTTCGTAAATATCTTTATAGAAGTTGATAGTGCCATCATCGTCAACCCAAGCAGTAAAATACCCAATGTAAACTGGGATTTTATTTTTTAGTGTATACCAGGATTCTTTCCCTTTGTGCATTGCTATATCTATTTTCTCCGGTGTCCAATTTGGATCACTTTCCAAAATAGCATTAGCTAATTCTACTGGCTTTTCCACACGGATACAACCGTGACTAAAGGCTCTTTTTTCTTCATTGAACAATCCTTTGGAAGGCGAATCGTGTAAATAAATATTATTTGTATTTGGAAATAAAAACTTAACCAATCCTAAAGAGTTTTCCGGTCCGGGTTTTTGTCTGATATTGCTTCCGTTCCATTCCATATTATGCTTTGCCAAATAATTTTTATTCTTCTTAATTCCCGGAAGGATTTCTTTGTCAACAATACTCTTAGGTACATTCCAATAGGGGCTAAATACTATATAACTCATCAGACCGCTAAATATAACCGTCTTATTCATAGTGTTCCCGACCACTACATTGGAAACCAGCCTTATGTTCCCGTCTTTGAAATACGTCAGTCTATAAGATGGAATATTGACTACGATAAACTCTTTTGCTTTGGTAATATCGGTAGAAATCCATCGGCAACGTTCCATATTGACAATGATGGTTTTAATCCGATTTCCAATCGGCACATTCATTTCGTTTATATGCTTTGATAGAATAGTTTTGTCTAAGGTAAATCCGTTACGTTTCTTATATTTCAAAACCGCTTGTTGAAGCGCAAATCCATATAATTTTTTACCAGAATCGACATCAATATCGCCAGTTAAAAATAATCGCGTTCTAATTTTAGCCACAACATCAGAGCTGTCGCCCGGTTTAATCGCTACAAAATCGGAAGGAACAGTAATCGAATCCCAACCGCCTTTTTGTTCAATGTCTCGGTATCTTTTTAAAACTGCTTTGAGTTTATAGTATTGCTCAATATGTTGTTCTTTTTTGTCAATGAGTTTTGGGTCAACCAGCAAAGAATCTAAATAGGTTACATAGGATTGTTTTTCTCTTGGCAAATACCATTCTAACTCGTTGATTTTTGTGTCGTCAATTCCCTGCAGTACTTTATTTGTATAGTAGAAATAATAGTTAGATAAAAACAACTCTATATCGATGTCGGGCTTTGTTGAAGTTTTTTGAAACAAGGCATCAAGCACTTCTTTATAAGGTACTTTACTAATTACTCCGTCTTCAAACAAGTTGTTTATTTTGTTGTAAATAACATCCGCCGTTTCTTTTCTTCCCTTTTTATCATACCAAATAAAATCATAATTGCTTTTTTGATACAAGGAAAGCACTTGTTTTTTATACAAAATCAACTTGGGATATTTGGCATAAAAGGTTTCCACTAAAGTACTGTCAAAAGACAAGGGAAAAGATTCCTTCTTATTTTTGACAGCGGCAATTTCTTTATTTTCTTTATTGACACAATACCAACTAGTCAAAGAAATACTCGCCACAAAAAGCATTAGTAAAAGTCCGTATAACCGTGTGCCTTTCATTAAACCCTTGTTTATTTAATTTATAAAAATACAAAAACTAATAGCATAGTCTAACATTCCGAAATAGTATATTTACTTCATCCTATTGAATTACAATGATACCCTAAATCGGCAAAGCAATCCTTATGAAAAAATTACTTCTTTTTATAGTATTCCCATTCTTTGTTACAAGCATTAAGGCACAAGATAATCTCAAAGTGCAAATCAACGCAACACTTGATGCGTGGCACAAAGCTGCTGCCGAAGCCAATTACAAAAACTACTTCGATGCCTTAACGGATGATGCCATTTTTATTGGAACTGATGCATCAGAGAACTGGAGCAAATCGGCTTTTCAGGCGTATGCCAAACCTTATTTTGATAAAGGAAAAGCATGGGGTTTTACCGCTTTAGAGAGACATATCTACTTTAGTGAAGATAAAAAAACAGCTTGGTTTGATGAATTACTTGACACCCAAATGAAAATCTGTCGCGGTTCGGGCGTGTTGGTTTTACTAAAAGGGAAATGGAAAATAAAACATTACGTCTTGTCTATGACTATTCCAAATGACAACTCAGACGATGTCATAAAAATGAAAGCGCCTATAGAAGATGCTTTTATCACCGATATGAAAAACAAGAAAAAGTAAAACTTTTTACTTACCGAAAACCATAATCTTTCTTTTGTCGTAATTGAGTTTAAGAACCCAAATTCTACGATTATGGATATCAACAAAAAAATTAATAATTTATTCGGAACCGCTGCGTTTATAGCGATGCTTGCACTGGTTTTCCTTGTCTTTTATTTAGCCCTGTTTGCTCCCGTTTAAAACAAATAGTTGTGCTTAAAACACTTAAGATGTTTGGTTAGTTTTGTTTAGAGAAAAGCGCTGTTTCGTGTCAAAAGCAGCGCTTTTTGATAAACTAAGTAAAATGTAACTATTTACAATAATTATGTAACACATGATTACCAAAAAAAAATACTTTTATAAAAAAATTAAAACCAAATTCATTCTTTTTCCGTACATCAAATCATAAACAAAAACACAATGAAAGTTAATAAGAAAATAAAAATCGCATTATTAAGCATATTAGGATTTTTCCTTTTGATGTTTGTGATATTAGTGTATCACATTGCCACAGCAAAACCAGTTGATAATGCGAATATTCAGATAAGTAGAATTGATTTTGACAAACCTTTTGACTCAATAAGCACTATTGATATCCAACAAAAGCTACATTCTATTCCTGGTGTTAAAAGCGAAATTATTGTAAAAAGAAATGTGGTGGTTTATTTCCATGACAACAGAATAGCTGACTCTAAAAAAGTATATGACGAGTTAATGACTAAAGGAAATTATAACGCCAAGCGTTTTATAGTTCCGGCAAATTTAGCAAACAAACAAGTTTGTCCCGTAATGAGGCGAGATGGCATCAGTTACAAATTTACCAAGTTCATACAAGGAATTTTCAATAAATCTTAAATATAAAAACTATGACAAAGAATTCAAAATTTGCACTATGTGCATTAGTAATCGGGGGGCTGACTTTAACATCATGTAGTAAAAGTGATACTGCAGCTCCAGCTTCAATCTATCAAAGATTAGGAGGAACAACATTGGTGGATGATCCGGATAATTCCGATCCTGCAGTAAAAATTGAAGCCGGAAGATTGGCTTACAGAAAAGTAGTAAACACTACTATTGGTTTAATCGTAGCCGATGTTCAATCTAACGCCTCTGGGAATTTGAGCGCTCATTTTGCGCCTCTTTTATCAGAAACAGGAACAACTCAAGCTACAAATTTGGCTGAATTATCAGATAATTTGACTGACTTTTTCTCTTTCAATACTGGAGGAACCGATGCTGTAAACGCCTATTCAGGTCTTTCTATGGCCGATGCTCACAATCCTACGACTAACCCAAGAATGGGTGTTAAAGCTAATGCTGCTAACTATACTAAATTTGAAGGTTATGTTGGTGCTGCGGCAGTACAAAACGGTGTTGCGGCCAACACTCAACTTTATACTGATATTGTAGCTGTATTAGAATCTTTAAGACCTACTATAGTTCAACAATAAGGTTTTTGTTTTGTTTAATGAAAACGCTGTCTTACCTATAAGGCAGTGTTTTCTATTTTAAATTGGCAAGCATTTCAACCGTCATAGAATCCAAATCAAATTTGTGTTTCCAATTCCAATCTTTTCTAGCCGAAGTATCATCTATAGATGCTGGCCAACTGTCTGCAATCTTCTGACGGAAATCTGGTTTATACGAAATCGTAAAATTTGGAATGTGCTTTTTAATTTCGTCAGCAATTTCAGCTGGTGTAAAACTCACGCCTGATAAATTATAAGACGACCGTATTTTAATTTGCTCACTCGTTGCCTGCATGATTTCTACCGTAGCCCGAATAGCATCATCCATATACATCATTGGTAAAGCGGTTTCTTCCGAAAGGAAACATTCATACTTCCCCTCTTTCAAGGCTTTGTGATAAATATCAACCGCATAATCGGTCGTTCCACCACCAGGTTCTGTCGACCAACTAATTAAGCCGGGATAACGAATACTGCGGACATCAACACCATAAATGTTATGGTAATATTCACACCATCTTTCGCCGGTTTGTTTACTAATTCCGTAAACGGTTGTGGGTTCCATGATGGTATATTGTGGCGTATTTTCTCTTGGTGTTGTTGGTCCAAAAACGGCAATACTCGATGGCCAGAATATCTTTTTTATTTTTTTGGCTTTCGCCAGATTCAATACGTGAAACAACGAATTCATATTTAAATCCCAAGCAAATGCTGGATTTTTTTCTGCCGTTGCCGAAAGCAACGCTGCCATTAAATAAACATCTGTAATTTGATATTGCTCA
>JAYTGH010000543.1:0-3692 GCA_043733645.1 Flavobacterium sp.
AGCCACACAGAGTTTGAAATTCTAAATGAATACCATCAATGGAAAAGGAAATTGACGAGAAAAAGCAAGGCAACAGTCTTGTTTTAGAACATAAAAAAGAAAATACAAAGAAACTTTATATCGAAAGCTATGGCTGTGCGATGAATTTTTCGGATAGTGAAGTGGTGGCTTCTATATTGACTAACGAAGGTTACAATACGACAACTATATTAGAAGAAGCCGATTTGGTTTTGGTAAATACTTGTTCTATAAGAGATAAAGCGGAACAAACGGTTAGAAAGCGTTTAGAAAAATACAATGCCGTAAAACGTGAAGTAAATCCGAATATGAAAGTCGGCGTTTTGGGCTGTATGGCGGAACGATTGAAAGAGAAGTTTCTCGACGAAGAGAAAATTGTAGATATGGTCGTTGGTCCTGATTCCTATAAGGATTTACCCAACTTACTGAAAGAAGTAGAAGAAGGCAGAGATGCTATCAATGTGATTTTATCAAAAGAAGAAACCTATGGCGACATTTCGCCTGTGCGTTTGATGAGCAATGGCGTCACAGCATTTGTATCAATCACGCGTGGATGCGATAATATGTGTACGTTTTGCGTAGTGCCTTTTACCCGAGGACGAGAACGCAGCCGGGAACCTCAAAGTATTCTAACGGAAATTAAAGAGTTGTGGAACAATGGCTTTAAAGAAGTAACGCTTTTGGGTCAAAATGTAGATAGTTACCTTTGGTATGGTGGCGGTTTGAAAAAGGATTTTGAAAAGGCTACTGAAATGCAACAAGCCACAGCGGTTGGTTTTGATCAATTATTAGAAATGGCGGCGGTGCAGTTTCCCAAAATGCGTATTCGTTTTTCGACCTCCAATCCACAGGATATGCATGAAGAAGTATTACATATCATTGCCAAATATCCTAATGTTTGTAAACATGTTCATTTGCCTGTTCAAAGCGGAAGTGACCGAATCTTAAAAGAAATGAATCGTTTGCACACAAGAGCAGAATATTTAAACCTGATTCACAAAATTCATCAAATTATACCCGAAGCCAGCGTTACACAAGATATGATTGCGGGTTTCCCAACGGAAACAGAAGCAGATCATCAGGACACTTTAAGCCTTATGGAAGCCGTTAAATATGGTTTTGGATATATGTATTCCTATTCAGAACGCCCCGGAACATTAGCAGGAAGAAAAATGGAAGATGATGTAACAGAAGAAACCAAGTCGCGTAGACTTCAGGAAATTGTTGATTTGCAACGTATGCACAGTGGCATTAGAACCAGAGAGTTTGTCGGCAAAACCGTAGAAGTTTTAGTAGAAAAAGTTTCTAAAAAATCAGACAACGATTTATCGGGGCGAAATTCACAAAGCTTTGTGGTTGTATTCCCTAGAGAGCATTATAAAATAGGGGATTTTGTGAATGTAAAAATAACGAATTGCACCAGCGGAACCTTGATTGGCGAAGCTGTTGGGTATAGTGAAATGAATTAAAAAAATAAGCCACGAATTACACAAATTTTCACAAATTATGGAGTTCTATAAAAAAGAGGAAAATTATAATATTGTAGGACTTTGCATGGAAGTTCATCGAATTCTTGGTCCTGGCTTATTGGAAATTGTATATAAAGATGCTTTAGAAATTGAGTTCAGAAATAATAACATTCCTTACACAAGAGAAAAAGAATTTTTTATAGAATACAAAGGCAATATACTACCTCATAAGTTTTATGCCGACTTTATAGTTTATGATGAAATTATTTTAGAAGTAAAATCGGTTAAAGAAATCAATAACGAACATATAGCTCAAACCATAAATTACATGAAACTTGCTGAATCACAAATTGGAATTATTACCAACTTTCAAAACAAGTCGCTAACCCATAAAAGGTTAGTAATTTAATAAAAAATATTTGTGAAAATTTGTGGAATTTGTGGCTAATAAAAAAAAGAGATTGCTTCGCAAGCTCGCAATGACATATGGAAACAGTACAAAGCATAAAACAACGATTTGAGATTATTGGGAATGATCCAAAACTGAATCGCGCCATAGAAAAAGCAATTCAAGTTGCCCCTACTGATATTTCGGTATTGGTTGTGGGTGAAAGTGGCGTGGGTAAAGAAAGTATTCCCAGAATTATTCATTCGCTTTCGCATAGAAAACACGGAAAATACATTGCCGTAAACTGCGGTGCCATTCCGGAAGGAACCATTGATAGTGAGCTTTTCGGACATGAGAAAGGTTCGTTTACGGGTGCCAATGCTGAACGTCAAGGATACTTTGAAGTAGCCGATGGCGGAACAATCTTCTTAGATGAAGTAGGCGAACTGCCTTTGACAACGCAAGTACGATTACTGCGTGTTTTGGAAAACGGTGAGTTTATCAAAGTAGGTTCGTCACAAGTACAAAAGACCAATGTTCGTATTGTTGCGGCTACCAATGTAAATTTATTTGACGCTATCGAGAAAGGAAAATTTCGTGAAGATTTGTACTATCGTTTGAGTACAGTTGATATTCCTCTGCCTCCACTGCGTGACAGAAAAGAGGATATTCATTTATTGTTTAGAAAATTTGCTTCCGATTTTGCTCATAAATATAAAATGCCGCCAGTGAAATTGAGTGATGAAGCTATTCAGTTTTTGCAAAAATACCGCTGGAGCGGAAACATTCGTCAGTTGCGAAACTTTGCCGAACAGCTTTCGGTTTTAGAAACTAATAGAGACATTTCGTTAGCAACCTTACAATCCTATTTACCTGTTGAAGGCAGTAATTTACCTTCGGTTATTGGCGGAAAGAAAGCGGAAAATGATTTTTCTACCGAAAGAGACATCTTATACAAAGTGCTTTTTGACATGAAAAGTGATTTACATGATTTGAAAAAACTGACCATGGAATTAATGCAAAACGGCAGCTCTAAAGTGCAGGAAATGAATAAGAATTTGATTCAGAAAGTTTTTGGACAAAAAGAAGAAACTGTTTCCAATTTTACAGACGAACCTAGACTGAATACAATCTCTTCACAAAACGAAATAGAACAAGAGGAATTTGACGATGACGATGACGCTAATTATTTAATGGCTGAAACTATTGACGAGCAGGAAGTATTGAAATTAGAACAAAAAGAAATTGAACTTATCAAAAAATCTTTAGAACGTCACAGAGGCAAAAGAAAGGCGGCGGCTGATGAGTTAGGCATCTCTGAAAGAACACTTTATCGAAAAATTAAGCAGTATGACCTATAATTTTTATATTTGAAAAATAAATTTTTACATTTACGTTAATCAAATTATTTACTCATGAATAAATTATACTTCTTTCTTGTAGCTGCTATTACATTAACCTCATGCAGTAGTGATTCAGCTGTGGCTCCTGTTCAAACACTCCAAAAAGTTGTTTTTTATAGCAATAGCCCAAACCAAAGACAGTGGAATATCAGCAATGATTTATTGAGAAACATTACTCTTGCCGACGGAACTGTTGTTGAAGAGTTTATCTACGATAGTCATAACAGATTGGCAAGCGATATAAAATATATAGGAGGAGTAGTTTCTGAAAACACTACAATTACTTATAACGCTGACAATACAATTAACACCATTAATGGTTTAGCCTATACATATAATGCAGCCACAAGAACGTATGCATATAGTTATTCAGGCTCATTTAGTGTAACCTGCCAAGTAAATTCGGATATGTTG
>JAYTGH010000544.1:0-3669 GCA_043733645.1 Flavobacterium sp.
AGGTGGAGAAATAAAAGTTGGTGACCCTGCGAAAAGACAAGCGGTGACTAACCCAACTAAAACGGTTGGTTCTATCAAACGTTTTATGGGACACACGTACGCTGAAACTATCGGCGAAGCTAAAAAAATGCCATACAGTGTTGTAAAAGGTGATAACAATACACCACGTGTTGATATTGACGGTCGTTTATACACACCACAAGAATTGTCAGCTATGACACTTCAAAAAATGAAAAAAACAGCGGAAGACTATTTAGGTCAAACTGTTACCGAAGCAGTTATTACGGTTCCGGCTTACTTTAACGATGCGCAACGTCAGGCTACGAAAGAAGCTGGTGAAATTGCTGGTTTAAAAGTAATGAGAATCATCAATGAGCCAACAGCTGCGGCATTAGCTTACGGATTAGACAAAAAAGGAACAGATCAAAAAATTGCAGTATACGATTTAGGTGGTGGTACTTTTGATATTTCTATCCTTGAATTAGGAGATGGAGTTTTCGAAGTATTGTCAACAAATGGGGATACGCACTTAGGTGGAGATGACTTTGACCAAACCATCATCGATTGGTTGGCAGACGAATTCAAATCGGAGGAAGGAATAGACTTGAGATTAGATCCAATGTCATTACAAAGAATTAAAGAAGCAGCTGAAAAAGCGAAAATCGAATTGTCATCTTCTGCTGAAACAGAAATCAATTTGCCTTACGTAACAGCTACAGCTTCTGGACCAAAACACTTAGTGAAAAAATTAACAAGAGCTAAATTTGAGCAATTGTCAGATGCTTTAGTAAAACGTTCTATGGAACCAGTTGCTAAAGCCTTGAAAGATGCGGGTTTATCTACTTCAGATATTGACGAAGTTATTTTAGTTGGTGGTTCTACAAGAATGCCAAGAATTGCTGATGAAGTAGAGAAATTCTTTGGTAAAAAAGCATCAAAAGGAGTAAACCCTGATGAGGTTGTAGCAATTGGAGCTGCCATTCAAGGTGGTGTTTTATCTGGTGATGTAAAAGATGTATTGTTATTAGACGTTACGCCTTTATCATTAGGTATCGAAACTATGGGGAATGTGATGACGAAATTAATCGAGTCTAACACTACTATTCCAACAAAGAAATCACAAGTGTTCTCTACTGCTGCAGATAATCAACCAAGTGTTGAAATCCACGTATTGCAAGGAGAAAGAACGATGGCTGCGGATAACAAAACTATCGGGCGTTTCCATTTAGATGGAATTCCACCAGCACCAAGAGGTGTTCCTCAAATTGAAGTTACTTTTGATATCGATGCTAATGGTATCATCAAGGTTTCGGCTACTGATAAAGGAACAGGGAAATCTCATGACATCCGTATTGAAGCATCCTCTGGCTTGACCGCTGAAGAAATCGAAAGAATGAAAAAAGATGCAGAGATGAATGCCGATGCTGATAGAATTGCAAAAGAAAGAGCAGAAAAATTGAACGAAGCTGACAGTATGATTTTCCAAACAGAAAGTCAATTGAAAGAGTTGGGTGATAAAATTGCTGACGAACACAAAGTTGCAATCGAATTAGCCTTGACCGAATTGAGAATGGCGCACCAAAACCAAGATTTGGAAGCTATCCAAAAAGGTCTTGACAATGTTAATGCAGCTTGGAAAACAGCTACCGAAGCAATGTATGCACAAGGTGAAGCTGGTCAGGCGCAAGACGCACAACCACAAGCAGAAACTTCAGGAGATAATACACAGGATGTAGAATTTGAAGAAGTTAAGTAAATTTTGTACAACAAAATTGTGTGAATCACTTAATCCGAACTTGACTAGGAATCTAGAAAAATAGGTATTAAATTATGAAAACCGGGTAAGCAATTATCCGGTTTTTTTTATGAAGTTTTATCAAACATTTTTGAAATTACCCATACATGGGGAAATGTGATGGCGGCAAGAAAAGAAAAGAAAATGGCGTCAAATATATTTTCATCTTTTAAAAGATAGTACAAAATAAAAATTCCAAGTAAAGATATTATCCAATAAACAAGAGCCGATTTTAGGTAAGAGATAAAATTTTCAAAGGTATATCTTCCGTATAAAAACTTTATTTGATCATTTAGCGATGGTATGCTATGCCACATAATGAAATATATGGTAAATCCCCAAATCAAGCTAGCGACTTTAAAAATAATAGCGAAAGTAATCAAATATAAAATCTGTATTGCTACAGTTCTAATAAAATAATCGGAACGATATAGTAACCAAAAAGATTGAATTAAAAGGATACAGGATATAACATACAATGAGACTTTAAAAACATTTACCGAGATCAAATGTGTAGTTATATTTTCTATTATGATTTGAACTTCTGGAATGTGAAAATTAAATAGTAGTAGTAAAATAAACAATCCGTAATTCAAAGAAAATATAATTTTATTTTTTTTGGAGATACCTTGATTCAAATCTTGCCAATGCTGTTCTCCAAAGTGGTATCCGCTGATTACAATGAATAAAACTATAGCCAAACTCGGTATAAAAATGAATAATGATGAGGTAATTGTTATTATGAGTAAATAAGAAATCAATATTTTTAAGAAGTTTTCATTACTGTTTTCTTGATTTAAGGATGAAATTATTATCAAATCGTTAGCTCCATGTAAGATTCCGAAAACAAATATTAATACAAATCCTATAATAATTTGAATGTCATTTGAAAAAAATGAAGTGAACCATAATCCCAAAAGACTTGAAATTATTGATATTTTCTGAATTCTATCCATTTTGAGTTTATATTTTGTTTAAAGATAAGTAAAAAAAGATAAACAAATTAATGTTATATTGTTTAATCTTTTGTATTTTTGATTAAACAAAATTAATTTAATCTCAATTTTTATGACAAATTTTATTTTATCAATTCCATTGATTTCAAAAATGTTACCTACTGATTATGTAGGGTTCACTTTTTTTGTTGGCTGTATGGCTATGATGGCAGCTTCAGCCTTTTTCTTTTTATCATTAAATCAATTTGATAAAAAGTGGCGTACTTCTGTGTTAGTTTCTGGTTTAATTACCTTTATTGCAGCAGTACATTATTTTTACATGAGAGATTATTGGACTTCATTCCAAGAGTCTCCAACATTTTTTAGATATGTTGATTGGATTCTTACCGTTCCATTAATGTGTCTCGAGTTTTATTTAATCCTGAAAGTTGCCGGAGCTAAACAAAATTTGCTATGGAAAATGATTTTCTTTTCAGTGGTTATGTTAGTCACAGGTTATTTTGGTGAAGCTGTAGATCCTGACAATGCTTGGATTTGGGGATTAATTTCAGGTATAGCTTATTTTGCTATAGTTTATGAAATTTGGTTAGGTCAAGCTTCGAAACTAGCTGCTACTGCAGGTGGATCTGTTTTGGCATCACACAAAATCTTGTGCTGGTTTGTATTAGTGGGATGGGCAATTTATCCATTGGGTTACATGTTAGGTACTGATGGTTGGTACACAGGATTGCTCGGTAAAGGGAATGTTGATGTTGCTTACAACATTGCTGATGCAATTAACAAAATCGGTTTTGGTTTAGTGGTTTATAATTTAGCTATTAAATCACAAAAGGATTAAGTTTTGGTTTTAGATTGTTAAGACCGTCAAGTTTGATTACTTGACGGTCTTTTTATTTAACAGTTACCGAATAAATTATT
>JAYTGH010000545.1:0-3660 GCA_043733645.1 Flavobacterium sp.
GAATAGCATTTCGAATTCGTCAACGAAAAAGCGTAAATATTCTTAAGCATTTGTTGGTCGTTGCTTTGCGAATAAATAATGGATGTGAATAACAAAGCAGAGAAGGCTATTTTTTTCATAATATATTTTTATCAAAAATAAATCAAAAAACATTTGGTCACAGAAAAAATATTCATTTACTTTGCTTTTCAAAGTACTTTAAAATGGAAAACGAAAAATACCTTAAAGACATACAAGACATCAAGCACATGATGTCAAAATCTACACAATTTATTTCATTAAGTGGTTTATCAGGAATTCTTGCCGGAATTTACGCGTTGATTGGAGCTTATATAGTCAACTTTCTTTTGGAACAAAACAAATATGATGTGGTTATTGTTGAAGGATTAACATTTAAGTTGATTATTTTGACAGCCTTAGTGGTTTTACTATTATCACTAACGACTGCTTTTATCATGACCAAACAAAAAGCCAATAAGTTGGGCGAAAAAGTTTGGAATCCATCATCTAAAAGACTTTTGATAAACTTTTGTATTCCCTTGTTCACGGGAGGTATTTTTGTTTTACTTCTATTGCGTCACGGCGTTTACGGTTTGATTGCACCCATAACTTTAATCTTTTACGGAATGGCCTGCCTAAACGCCAGTAAATACACTTTGAAAGATGTTCGTTACTTAGGTATAACTGAAATTATTTTGGGACTGATTGCTGTTGAGTTTTCAGGTTACGGATTGTACTTTTGGGTATTAGGTTTTGGAATTTGTCACATTGTTTATGGTGCGGTTATGTATTTTAAATACGATAGGTAATGAAAATATTAATTTCGATTTTAATCATTCAAATTATATTCATTCTTTATTTAAATAAAATAAGAGTAAATGGTAAATTTAAATTGACTTTGAACAAAATTGCAATTTTTTCATCCATACTGTTTTACATTCTAATAATAATTACAGTTGTTTACTTAAATTATAAATACAAAAATGAATTATATGCTTTTGATACCAATAAGGATGGTATTTTTAATGGAGATGAAATCAGTAAAGCACAAGAAAAAGCAATGAAAAATGTTATTTCTGATACAGGTAGAAATTTTGCACCTTTCACCGGAATAGTTTTTTCTGTTATCTATTACATCTTACTTTTACCAACTCTCATTATTATTGATAAAATCAATTCAAAAGTTAAACTAGTGTTTTAGTATTTCAAAACAAATGAAAACCATCATCCAAAATATCAACAAAGCCTTTGATCATCGAATTCGTCTAGGAATTATGTCGGTATTGATGGTTAATGAAAGTGCCGATTTTAATATGCTAAAAGAAATGCTTGGCGTAACCGACGGTAATCTTGCCAGTCATACCAAAGCACTAGAAACTGAAAATTATATTATGATTGAAAAACAATTCATCGGAAAAAAACCTAACACGAGGTATATTGCCACGACAATCGGAAAAAAAGCATTCAAGGAACATATTGAAGCGCTTGAAAAATTAATATCTAAGGGTTAATCTATTTTTTTATAAACAAACTTTGAATTTCAAAGTACTTTTAAATAAATTTAAATTATGAACAAAATTCTAACCGTCTATTTTTTAGACAAAAAACAAAACTCAAGTTTAGTAATCTTAGGCCTAATTTCTATAGCTTTAATGCTGTTAAGGGTCAAAATCACGAACGATATCTATTTTCTTTTTCTGATATGGAATTTATTTTTAGGTTACATTCCTTATTTCCTTTCATCTGAAATAGAAACAACTGTTCCTGGTAACTTTAAATTCTATATGATCTTTTTGGCTTGGCTACTTTTCCTGCCTAATTCGTTCTATTTATTGACCGATTTTAAACATCTACACCACAATAGCGACTTACAATACTTATTTGATGCGCTATTACTTGGCTGTTTCTCCATAGCTGGATTTTATGCCGGAATATCTTCTATGCTTCATATTCATGAATTATTAGAAATGAAATATTCTCCCAAAAAAAGCAGGCATTTGATTATCATTCTTTGCTATCTCTCAAGTTTTGGGGTATATCTTGGGCGAATTCTTCGATTTAACAGCTGGGATATTTTGAGTAATCCCGTTGCTCTTTTTTCTAATATCCTCAACAGCATTCAGGATTATCATACGCATGAATTCACGTTTCTTTTTGGCACTTTTATTCTAATCATTTACAGTATTTCACTTCTATTATCTGATAATAAAACAATTAAATTATAAAAACACAAACACAATCAACAGGAAAATTTTCGACCTATTTGGCCATTACTTCTTTTGGCATTGGGACAATTTTATTGCTAATTAATCTTTGCTTTCCAGATAATACAGATATTCTGATTACTGGCTTATTCTATGTAGTATTAGCCATTTTTTTGAATGGCATAACATTGATACACCTACTCTATCATTTCATAATCAATCGCATTGAAAGAGAAACTATAGCTATTCGCATACTCATTCTTTTAGCCAACATTCCTATTGCATTTATCTATTTAAATATCGTATTTCAAAATAAATCATTCTAACTTAAAAACAATTAAAATCATGGAAATTTCAGAAAACGAACAACAAGAAGAACGAACTGGCTTCTTTCAATCAACAACAGCAAAAATGCTAATGGTAGGATTCCTTACTTTAGTCTTATTAATTCCGCTATTTTTTGTACAGGATTTAATTCGGGAACGTTCACAACGAAAAGCAGAAATGGTTGATGAAGTTACCAATTTATGGGGAAAAGACATATTGTTTTATGGTCCAATTCTTAGGATTCCCTATACAAGTTATGAAGCTTACAATGTTACTAATCCTAAGAGCGGCGTAACTACAATTGAAAGAAAAGCAGTCAGCAATTATGCTTATTTCTTTCCGAATGAATTAAAAAATAATTCTAATATCAAGAAAAATGAATCGCTAAAACGTGGTATTTTTAACCATGTTGTTTTCAAAGCAGACATGAATTTCAATGGAAATTTTACATCTCCAAATTTCACAAAACTTGGGATTTCCGAAGAAAATATTCAATGGAGCAAAGCTTCCATCATTGTAAAAACAACTAATTTAAAAAGCATCAAAAGTGAGCTTAAAATTCAGTTGAACAATGATACCTTTTCGTTTGAACCACAAAACAATGACAAAAGTGCATACAGTATTTTAGCCACCAACAGCTTCGATTACAAAGCATTAATCAAAAATGATAAAATCAATTTTAATTTTGGAATAACGTATAACGGAAGCAACAGTGTGAAATTTATTCCTGTTGGAAAAGTAACTACCGTAAGCGTCAATTCAGATTGGGAATCACCAAGTTTTGAAGGTTCATTTGCTGCAAGTGACACCACAAAAACCATTAACAATAAAGGATTTCACGCCGATTGGAAAATTCTTGACATCAACCGTACATTTACACAACAATATGCGAACGCATTACCTGATTTAGATGATTATCTCTTTGGCGTAAAACTAATCCAAACTGTGGATGAATACCAACAAAACGAACGCGCCTCTAAATATGGTTTTCTTGTTATTGGTCTGACTTTCCTGATTTTCTTCCTAATTCAATCCGTAAGCAAAATCAATATTCATATTTTTCAGTATTCGATGATTGGTTTAGCGTTAATCATGTTCTATACGTTGCTGATTTCAATTACAGAGCACA
>JAYTGH010000546.1:0-3651 GCA_043733645.1 Flavobacterium sp.
AGATTTTTGGGTGGTGCTATTCTTCTGCCTTTATATTTGCCCGAGATGATTCTCATGAGTGCAACAATATAAAATGCTCGCGCTTTTCGGCATCGGTTAAATTACTTTGCATAAAACTCACATCAAACAAATTGGTGTTTCGTACATATTTATAAGCAATTTTATAAAGCGAATCGTCTTCGGTAATTTTGCCTAAAAGTTCCAATTTGAAACTCTCCGGATTTAGATGCAATTGTTCGGCAGTGAATAATATATAGTAAATGAAATCTTCCGGAGTCTTATATTCAAAAGTATTGTAGAGTTGTAGTTTTTGATTTTGGATTACCACAATTTCAAAATGGGTATCGCTTACATGAACAAATAGTTGCGATTCTTCATTGTTTTTCGAAACATCCAATAATTTTTTTACCAAAATGGTATTGGCATGTTTGTAATCAAAAGTGCCAAATTGGTCAATGAAATAATTGTTCAAATTCACATACGGAATATACACATTGTTCATTTCGTAATTTCCTAATTCATCATAAGCAAAGAAATCGGTTTCAAAAACCTTGGTGTTAAATTGCAAATAACTACCTAAATAGTCTTCGTCAAATAAGGCTGTTGGCACAAAAGTCGAAAGATTATTGCTGTGAATAATGACAACTTCGTCATAACTGGCTTTGAGTTCGGGATTATTCTCAAACGCTTCAGCAAACAAATCCTCTACCTTAATAGTAAGATTTTTGACTTTGCCAAGTTCTATTTTTTTCAGTATCGTAGTTTTGTTCGTCAGCATATCAAACGTAGCAAAAGACAAACCATTCAAAGAAACCTGAATTGCCAGTTTTTGGTACATTTTGTCGATAACACTACTGTTTTGCCACATAATTGTCTTTGTTTATAGCGGAAGGCAAACTTACGAAAATCAATTACAATAGCAATAGCATTAGCTGAAGTAAAAGCAATTGTTATTCTACTTAAAAATGGTTTAGAAATGACAAATCCATTAATGGAAATGGCAAATCCATTAATGGAAACGGCAAATCCACTAATGGAAACGGCAAATACACTAATAGAAATGGCAAATCCATTAATGGAAATGGCAAATCCATTAATAGAAATGGCAAATCCATTAATGGAAATGGCAAATCCACTAATGGAAACGGCAAATCCATCAATAGAAACGGCAAATCCATCAATAATTGACTAGTAAATTGTCTCAGTATATCTGAAATTTTAAGCTGGGTTCTATTTTCTTTTCTCTATTTTCTATACTCTATTTCACTATATTTGAAATCCAATTTCCAGCATAAATCCAAATGACTTCTAGCCAGTTTTACAGTGTGTTACAAAAACAGTTTCCGTTTCAACCGACTGTAAAGCAGGATATTTTTTTTCAAAAAATTGCTGATTTCTTAACCAATACCAATACCAACGAAATATTTGTACTAAAAGGCTACGCCGGAACAGGAAAAACAACGGTTATTTCTACTATAGTTAATAATTTAAGTGCAATCAATAAAAGATATGTTTTATTGGCACCAACCGGAAGAGCCGCAAAAGTGATTGCTAATTATTCTAACAAACCTGCGTTTACCATTCATAAAAAAATCTATTTTCCGAAGAAAGGAAAATCTGGTGGTGTTTCGTTTACGATGAAAGATAATAAACATACCAACACTATTTTTATTGTCGATGAATCTTCTATGATTTCAGATGTAAATACCGAAGCCAAATTGTATAAAAACGGTTCGCTGCTTGATGATTTGATTTCATTCGTTTATAATGGTACCAATTGCAAAATGATTTTGCTAGGCGACACCGCCCAATTACCGCCAGTACAATTAGATGTTAGTCCGGCATTAGATACCGAAAAATTAGCATTGAATTATAATAAAGAGATTTTTTCAATCGAGTTGGATGAAGTAATGCGGCAAGAAGAAAAATCAGGGATTTTGTATAACGCTACTGAATTGAGAGAATTGATGAAAAGCAGTTTTCTCGATGATTTTAAATTCGATGTAAAAGGTTTTAAGGATATTGTTCGTTTAAGCGATGGCTTTGATATTCAGGACGCCATTCAAAGCGCTTATAGCAATTACAGTATTGAAGACACTTGTTTTATTGTGCGTTCCAACAAAAGAGCGAATCAGTATAATCAGCAAATTCGTTCTAGAATTTTGGATAAAGAAAGTGATTTGTCAGTAGGCGATTATTTGATGGTGGTGAAGAATAATTATTTTTGGTTAAAAGAAACCGATGAAGCCGGATTTATTGCCAATGGCGATATAGTGGAAGTATTAGAAATTTTTGGTTTCAAGGAATTATATGATTTCAAATTTGCCAAAGTTAAAATCAGAATGGTTGATTATCCCGACCAAATCCCTTTTGAAACAACGTTGTTGCTAGATACAATTACAAGTGAATCGCCATCATTGACATTTGAAGAAAGCAATCGGTTGTATCAGGAAGTGATGAAAGATTACGAAGGCGAACCGCAATACCGCAAGTTCCTGAAAGTAAAAAGCAACGAATATTTCAATGCGCTTCAGGTAAAATTCTCTTATGCCATTACATGCCACAAATCACAAGGCGGACAATGGAATACTGTTTTTATTGAGCAACCCTATCTGCCGAACGGCATTGATTTAGATTATATCCGCTGGCTTTATACTGCGGTTACACGTGCCAAAGATAAATTGTATCTAATTGGTTTTAAGGATGCGAGTTTTGTGGAATAAATAAAAAATACTCAGTAACTTAGCCATTCAGTAACTCAAAAATGAAAAACTGGATTCTCTATTCGTTGATTTCGATGTTCTTTGCGGGACTAACTTCGGTTATTGCTAAAATGGGATTGAAAAATGTAAGTTCCGATACTGGTTTGGCGGTGCGAACAGTCGTCGTTTTTCTGATAGTTTGGCTAAATGTATTTGTGTTTCAATCGGTCAAAGATTTTAGAAATCTGACCAAAATGGATATTGTATTCCTAGCTATTTCTGGGGTTACGACTTCGCTGTCGTGGATATTTTATTACAAGGCAATCAAAATTGGGAATGTTTCTCAAGTAGCATTGATTGACAAAGGAAGTATCCTAATTACATTATTATTGTCTTTTATAGTATTGAACGAACAGTTTTCCTGGAAGATTGCTGTTGGTGGAGGATTTATCATCGTCGGGCTTTTAATTCTAACTTTGAAATAAAAATAGCAATCAACTTTGTACCTTAGCAACACTAAAACTCTCCAACTTTTTTAAAATGAAAATCATCGCCGTCATTCCAGCCCGTTATGCTTCTACACGTTTTCCTGCCAAACTAATGCAGGATTTAGGTGGAAAAACTGTGATTCAACGAACGTATGAATCGGCTGTAAATACAGGATTATTCGACGATGTATTCGTAGTTACCGATTCGATTCTGATTTATGACGAAATAATCAAAAATGGAGGCAAAGCTATCATGAGTGTCGCAGCACATGAAAGCGGAAGTGACCGAATAGCCGAAGCTGTAGAGAATTTAGATGTTGATATTGTTGTGAATGTACAAGGAGACGAACCATTCATTAACGTAGCACCATTAGCAAAAGTGTTGGAAGTTTTTAGAAATGATTTTGACCAAAAAATCGATTTGGCTTCGCTGATGTTTCAAATAACAGACACTGCCGAAA
>JAYTGH010000547.1:0-3638 GCA_043733645.1 Flavobacterium sp.
GATGGCATAATTCTTATCCGAGGTAATCAATACAATTTTTGGAGGGTTTTTGATGGTGTTTATAAAATCAAAACCGGTAAAGTCGGGCATATGAATATCTAGAAAAACGACATCCACCTCATTTGTATTCAAGTATTTGATGGCTTCAATTGCATTGGAAAATTCTTCTACGACATTTAATTTCGTATGTAGTGAAATCATTTGAGCGATAACTGCCCTTGCCATCATTTCATCGTCTATAATGATACAATTCATATATATAAATTTATAAGCAGTTTACAAACTGCTGCATTAAAGTTAGTGTTTTTTCAAATTCTAGTTGTAAATATTTTCTATTACTTTGATTTGACTTTTCATAGTCATCTGTTAAATTATAACTATTTTCAAGACCTAAAACACCTATTTTGTTTTTTAACTTATGAATACATTCCTTAGTCTGAGCCCATTTATTGAGATGTAAACTCATGTAATAGGCATCAATTTCAATAGGTAATTCGAATTTGAGTATCCCTATAAATTTTTGCTTTATAACAGCGTCATTTCTCGAAAGTTTGTTGATGTATTCTATATTAGGTTTTTCCATGATTCTTAGGTAGTTTGATGAAAAAAGTGGTTCCTATTCCTAAAGTACTTTCTAGCCATACAGCACCATTATAATAGTCAACAATTCTTTTTACTATCGATAATCCTATTCCTGTGGCTTTTGCTTCAGTTGAAAAGGATTGAAACAGTTCGAAGATTTTTGTTTTGTATTTAGAATCAATTCCCTGCCCGTTATCTTTTATAGAAAAAATATAATCAGTGCCAATCTCTTCGCATGCTATTTCAACAAAACCTTCTTTTTTATCTATATAGTTAACGGCATTGCTTATCAGGTTCTGAAACAATTGTTGCATTCTGAAACGATCAGTTTCGATGGTTGGCAACTTCTTTTTGATGGTTACACTAACATTTTCTGGAATATGTATAATAGTAATGGAGTTTTGAACAATTTCATTCAAGTCTATTTTTTCTGTAAATTCTTTGCTTGAATCTAGTTTTGAATAAGTCAAAATTCCCTGAATTAAACTGTCCATTTTTTCTACTTTATTCTCTATCAGTTCAAAGTATTGGACAGTTGTTTCGTTAAAAAGATTTTTATTATCCTCTTTTATCCAGGTGATTAAAGAGTGAATACTTCGCAAAGGAGATTTTAAGTCATGAGATACCATATGAGCGTATTCATTAAGCCGCTCGTTTTGTATTTCTAATTTTTCCAGTAGTTGTTCTTTTTGAAACTCTAGTTTTTTTTGTTGAGTTATATCTAAATGAATACCAATAGATCCGATAATCTCTCCATTTACATTATAATTAGGAGCCCCACTAATTAGCCAGTGTTTTTCATCCCCGCTTTTAGTAATAATCGGAATTTCATACGAATTGGGAATTCCGTTCAATCGTTCAATAATTTTTTCTTCTACAATGTGCTTGCTTTTTTTCTTTAAAAATAAATCAGAAGCTTTTTTATTAATTAACTCTGTCTCAGTATAGCCACTCATATCTAAAAAAGATTGATTAGCCAATTTAACAATATCATTGTTGTCAACTTCTAATAACCCCATATTCATATTAGCGATGATATTACTGTACTTTTCTCTTTCGGATTCTAGACTTTCTCTATATTTTTTTTTGATAGTAACATCCTCATAACTCCAGAGATAACCGTCTAGTTTTTTTCCGCGATATATAGGGATAAATGTCCTTTCAAAAATTCGCCCATCTGCAAGTTCTACTACTTCGGCGATGACAATTTCTTTCTTGTCTGTTGTTTCTTTTATTCGTTTTAGAAAGTGATCAGGATCTTTAAAGTAATCTTTAACTCCCTCGGCAACCAATCCACAGTCTAACCCTTTCATGATTTCGGGATCGTTTTCAATTGCAAACAAAGAGCACAATTTGTTGTTAACTAAAAGTACTTTATTATTTACATCCTCATATAATATTCCTGATTGCAGATTACTAATCAATGAGTTTAATCTGTTTTGTGATTCTATTAATTGTTGATTAAATTTTTTTTCTAAAGAAATATCTTCTTGTATGGTAAAATACTTTTTAATTTTTCCATACTCATCGTGTAGGGCTTGGCCTTGAATCCTAACCCAATGTTTTTCTTTAGATTTGGTATAGTTTATAATTTCACAATCAAAAGGCAACCCGTTTTTAATTTGTTCTGTAAGATGAAGAATAGTTTCCGGGCTAGTTTCCGGGCCATGTAATAAAACATCTGGACTATTTCCTATTACTTCCTCAATAGTATATTCTGTCAATTCCAAAAAACTAGAATTCACCCATTCAATTTTTCCGTCTTTGTCCGAAATCACTACCGGATTGCTATTTTTTTCCGCAATAGAAGACAACAATAGTAATTGTTCTTCGCGCTCTTTTTCTATGGTAATGTCTCCTATAATTGCGAAATATTGTGATACATACCCTTTTGAATCTAAAATAGGTTGCCCGGTTATTTTTGACCGGTAAACTCCGCCTTGCTTTTTTATATGTACATATTCTACATCAAAAGCAATGCCTTTATAGAAGGCTTCAACCATTTTGTAAATTTCATTTTTATTGGACAATTTACCACGACCAATCTCTATGAGTGACTTTCCAATAATTTCATTGTGAGCATATCCCGTTAGATTTATAAAGGCTTCATTGCACCAAAAAATTTCTCCTTGCGGGTGTGTAAATACTACACCATTTTTATTAGCACTGGCTACAAGCGAGAGCTTGTCTAATTCTTCTTTATCAACTTTAAGTTGTTTACTTTGCTCATCTATTGTTTTGATTAACCCTTTTAACTCGATATTATTTTTCTCTTGATTTTCTATGACATGAAGTATTTCCAATAAAGAATCATGGAAGGCAAAATCGGTTCGCTCTAATTTCTTTTGGCTTACTTCTTCTAGAGACATAAACCAAGGTGAACCCAGAAAAAGAAAGCTGTTATTCTGCATCTCAAATTGACCTTTTAATGTCAACGTATTAACTCCTTTGGAAGTAAATATTACTAATTGATTGAGCAAGGATATAAAATTCTCGGGTAATACATTTTCTTTAAAAGGTCTTATCACAGTAAAGTAATCCGTAAACAACTTGTCTTCCTCCAAATCGGGCATCATCTTAACAATACTGTTCCCAAAACTCTTAATGATGAGATTTTCATCAATTAGGATGTAAAAAGGAAAAATAGCATTTAAAGTAGCACCGCTAAAAGTAATTTGTAAATCGTTCATAAGATTACGATTTTTTCAAAAGATGATTAAATTTTATTTATTCAGAAATCAATTCATTGCAACTCCAATAATCCAGTGTTTTTTTAATTTTAGAAGCATAATCTTCGTATTTCAATGGCTTTAGAATATATCCTGCAATACCAATTTTGTAGCATTCTCTTACATCTTTAAAATTGCTGGAAGTAGTTAATATAACCACCGGAATATATTTTAAGATGGAGTCATTTTTTAAAATGGTTAAAAATTCTATTCCGTTAAGTTTTGGCATATTTAAATCTAAAAGAATAATGTTCGGAAGATTTTCTTTGCTCTCTAAAAAAGCTAATGCATTCTCGCCATTGTTAGATTCTATGATTTGATGCGTTA
>JAYTGH010000548.1:0-3623 GCA_043733645.1 Flavobacterium sp.
GTAGCAGTTGATGTCTCTGTCATGGAATCGGCAATGGCGCCAATGATTACGGGAACAATTTTAGCTTCAAATTACGGATTAAAGCCAAAATTAAGCAGCATGATGGTTGGAATCGGAATTCCGTTGTCCTTTGCCACGCTTGCGATTTGGTATTTTATTATAAACACATTTTAGATGGAGACGACTACCAGCACTGCTACTCAAAATAAGGAATTGTTGCAAAAAACAATTTATTCCATATTGTTTTCGATAAGTTTTGCCCATTTGCTAAACGATTTAATTCAGGCGATAATTCCATCGGTTTACCCAATTTTAAAACAAAGTTATCACCTTTCGTTTTCCCAAATCGGATTGATAACGTTTGCTTTTCAACTATCTGCATCGCTGCTGCAACCTTTCGTTGGCTATTATACAGATAAATATCCAAAACCGTTTTCACAGATTTATGGAATGTTGTTTTCTATGGCTGGAATTATTTCGTTGTCGTTTGCCAATAATTTCTATTGGATTTTGCTTTCCGTAGTTTTCATCGGAATTGGCTCTTCTATCTTTCACCCGGAATCAGCACGAATTTCCAATATGGCCTCAGGCGGAAAGCGAGGTTTAGCGCAATCTATTTTTCAGGTTGGAGGTAATTTCGGAACAGCATTGGCACCACTTTTGGTAGCTTTGATTGTGGTTCCAAACTCCCAAAAATACATTCTTTGGTTTGTCATTGCAGCCGTAATTGCACTCGGAATTATAAGCAAAATCGCTTTTTGGTATCGAGACCATTTAGTGTTTAAAAAGAACAAACCAACCGTATTTATCGATTACCATAATCTGTCGAAAAGCAAAGTAAAATGGGCAATTGCAATCTTGTTAATCGTCATTTTCTCTAAGTTTTTTTACACCGCTTGTTTGTCGACCTATTATATTTTTTTCCTTATCGATAAGTTCCATCTTACGATCAAGCAAGCACAATTTCACATGTTTATTTACCTGATTGCCTATGCACTCGGAACCATACTTGGTGGACCATTAGGCGATAAAATCGGAAGGAAGCATGTAATTTGGCTGTCCGTTTTTGGCGCTACGCCGTTTGCGTTATTATTGCCTTATATGAATTTGTTTTGGACAGATATTTTAATGGTTACCATCGGAATCATAATGTCATCCGCTTTTCCGGCTATATTAGTCTATGCACAGGAATTGGTTCCTAAAAAATTGGGAATGATTTCAGGTTTGTTTTATGGTTTTGCCTTCGGGATGGGCGCTTTAGGTTCGGCTTTGCTGGGTAAGTTAGCCGATCATACTTCCATCCAATATGTGTATCATGTTTGTTCGTTTCTGCCTTTAATCGGAATTATTTGCTATTTTCTTCCTAATTTGAAGAAGAAAGTATAAATATTCTCAGTGAATCTTTGTCTTCTTTGTGTATCTCTGTGAAATAATTTACTTTTACTTTTTAAATTTATACTAATGTCACTCAGTCCCGAAATACTTCAAAAATTATCCAATATAGTTGGTGATTCTTTTATTTTCACTGACAAAGAAACCCTAAATCATTATGGTCACGACGAAACGGAAGACTATGTCTTTCCGCCAAACGTTGTGGTAAAACCGGCCAATGCTCAGGAAATTGCAGCCATATTGAAAGTGGCGAATGAATATAAAATACCGACTACGCCAATTGGAGCCAGAACAGGTTTGAGTGGTGGTGCTTTATCTGTTTATGAAGGCATTGGTTTATCCATGGAGCGCCTTGATAAAATTCTGGACATTGACGAACAAAATCTGCAGGTTACGGTTGAACCAGCCGTTATCACTCAGGTTTTGCGCGAAATTGTTTCTGAAAAAGGTTTGTTTTATCCGGTTGATCCAAGTAGTATGGGCAGCTGTTGGATAGGCGGCAATATAGCCGAAAATGCCGGTGGTGCACGAGCAGTGAAATATGGCGTGACAAAAGACTATGTGCTCAATTTAGAAGTGGTGTTACCCAATGGAGAAATCATTTGGACAGGAGCAAACACTTTAAAAAATTCAACAGGTTATAACTTAACGCAATTGATGGTGGGCAGCGAAGGAACGCTTGGAGTTATTACAAAGGCCGTTTTAAAACTATTGCCAAAAAACAATCATAATGTGTTGATGTTGGTTCCGTTCTTTGATGCTGCTCAAGCATGTGAAGCCGTTTCCGCTATTTTCCGAGCTGGAATTGTTCCAAGTGCTTTAGAGTTTATGGAACGCGAAGCGATTGACTGGACGTTGCGATTGGTAGAAGGTATTAGTGTGGATGTCAAACCCGAACATCAGGCGCATTTGTTGATTGAAGTTGATGGGAATTATCCGGAGGTTTTAATGCTTGAAGCCGAGAAGATTATGACTGTGGTTGAGCAATTTGACATTGATGAAGTTTTGTTTGCCGATACCGAAGACCAAAAAGCGGCGCTATGGAAAATGCGTCGTTCTGTGGCGGAAGCTGTCAAATCTAATTCGATTTATAAAGAAGAAGACACCGTTGTACCAAGGTATATGTTGCCTGAATTATTATCAGGCATCAAGAAAATAGGTGAGAAGTATGGTTTTAAATCGGTTTGTTATGGTCATGCCGGAGATGGAAATTTGCATGTTAATATCATTAAGGGGAATATGACCGATGACAATTGGGAAACACAAGTGCCATTGGGAATTCGAAAGATATTTGAATTGACGGTTTCCTTAAAAGGGACGCTTTCCGGTGAACACGGAATAGGGTATGTTCAAAAGAATTTTATGGATATTGCTTTTTCTAAAGCGCATTTGGAGTTGATGGAAAGTATAAAGCGCGTCTTCGACCACAATAATATTCTTAATCCGGGCAAGATATTTCCTGATGAATTATAAATAAAAAGTCCTCTCGCTTTTAGAACGAGAGGATTTTCTTAATCTCTTTTCGGAGTACTTTTTTTATCGCGCTTTTCAGCTTTCTTTTCCTTTGCCGTCTTCAGGGGTTCCTTTTTTGCGGCTTTCTGAACGTCTTTTCCTTTTGCCATGGTATAATAGTTTTGATTAGTTAGTAATAGAATATAAAGATAAATACTATTTTTATAAACCCAATTCTTTTTTTATGCTTTCTCCAAAAATTGTTTGAAAAGAAGCCAACTGATTGGCATCATCTAAATTGAAAAACTTCCATTGATTGTTGGTCGTTTCATCCATCACTGCTACATAAGTTGACATCCTGCTTACGTTAAAACTGTTTCTTTTAGGTTCAAAAGTTACTTCCTTGGTTTTGTTAATTTGCTTTAACCATATCGCTTTTTCTGCTGCAGTTTCTGCTGTAAATTTAGTTTCAAAAAAGTAGCGCAGCGGATTACGAAAGGTAATTACATAAAAAGATTTTCCTGCTATTTTCTTTATTGTACCATATTGAAATGTTAAGGTTTCCAACTGTTCCCGCAAACGATATTCATCATTTTCATAATATTTCTCGAGATTTTCCAGCATTAGGTCTTTACCAATTGTTCTCACCATTTCTGGATAAGATAATGCGACTATAGTTTCAAAATCCATTAGGTAATTAACTTCATAGAAATTTTTGGCAGCTGTTTTCAAACTTTCTGTGGGCTGGGAGAAAGTGATACTGCTGAAAAAAAGGAAGA
>JAYTGH010000549.1:0-3618 GCA_043733645.1 Flavobacterium sp.
AAAAATAAACATTGAGAATAATTTCGAAAAAGATATTGCGCGATTTTTGGGAAGTTCATGCAGATTCAGAACAACAACTGAAATCCTGGTTTCAGGAAACTAACAACGCTGAATGGAAAAATCCAAACGACGTAAAAAAAGAATATCCAAGCGCGAGTATTTTAAATGATAATCGCATTGTTTTTAATATCAAAGGAAACAATTACAGACTAATTGTGAGGATAAATTATAATTATCAAATGATTTGGATTCGATTTATTGGAACGCACGCAGCGTATGATAAGATTAACGCTAATGAAATTTAAAAACTATGGAAATTAAACCTATAAAAACGGAAAAAGATTATAATCAAGCTTTGGAAAGGTTGGAAACAATCTTTGATGCAAAACTCGGCTCAGCAGAAGGTGATGAACTTGAAGTATTGGGAATTCTTATTAATCAATATGAAAACGAACATTTTCCAATTGGCTTACCAGATCCAATCGAAGCAATCAAATTCAGAATGGAACAAATGGGTTATAATCAAAATGATTTGGCGAACATTGTTGGATTGAAAAGTCGTGCAAGTGAAATCTTAAACCGAAAAAGAAAACTTTCATTAGAAATGATTCGTCAACTTCACGAGAGATTGAATATTCCAACCGATGTACTAATTCAAACCTATTGAAGAGAAACACGTCGGCTAAAAGCCTTTTAGCTTGGCTCCGTTCGGGTGCGAGTTTTGTGGTAAGTTCACGTTTGCGTTTCGCAAGAATTTTTATCTTTAACAGTAAATAAAAAGTTCCGAAGTTCGCAACTGACGAGAGGCGAAACGTTACCAACAAGCCTCCGCGCGCGGAAATCGACACTATTAATTACTTCCAAAAAAAGTAAAATCTTTTGAAGTAAATGACAATCATTTGAAGTATTTTTGAAAATAAATATACAGCTGTATAAATCTGATTTTATATGAAAAATATTGATAAAAACAGTTTAGAAAATGCATATCGTTTGTTCGAATCAAATGATATTGACAAAATCGAAGTAGGAACAACAAAAGGTCTTATGGAGATACACTATTATCTTTTTAATGGTTTATACGATTTTGCTGGAAAAGTGCGCAAACATAACCTATCGAAAGGCGGTTTTAGATTTGCAAACACTTTATATTTAAACGAAATTTTGGTAAAAATTGAACAAATGCCTGAAAACAATTTCGAGGAAATTATCGCAAAATATATTGAAATGAATATAGCTCATCCTTTTATGGAAGGTAACGGAAGAACAATGCGTATTTGGCTCGATATGATTTTAAAAACAAGACTTAAAAAATTAGTAAATTGGCAATTTGTAGATAAATCACTTTACTTACAAGCTATGGAAAGAAGCCCAATTAATGGTTTGGAATTAAGAACTTTATTAAGTCAAAACTTAACTGACGAAATAAACAATAGAGAAGTTATTTTTAAAGGAATTGAGCAGTCCTATTATTATGAAGGATATGAAAAAGATGATGATGATGAATAATTCCTGAAATTTTTAATTAAAACGCCAGCTAGTAACAGCCCTTTAGCTTCGCTCCGTTCGGCTTTGCCTCGGGTCTCGCAATTACTTCGTCAGTTCGCTTCACTCGGGTGCGAATTTTGTGGTAAGTTCACGTTTTCGTTTCGCAAGAAGTTTTATCTTTAACGGAAAATAAAATGTTCCGAAGATCGCAACTGCGTGAAAGCGGAACGTTGCGCATCATACAATAAAAACCACAAACTGAATGTATAATTCACTAAATCAACAAACAAAATATGACTAAAAACTTAGTAAATAGAGTTGCAACCTTAGGAATACTTTTTTGGATTGTGAAAATATTTTCAACAACAGTTGGAGAAACAGCAGCAGATTATATTTCAGTAGACCTTACGTTAGGACTTAATTTAACGACAGTTTTAATGGGATTACTTACCATTTTAGTTGCATTTTGGAACTTTAAACAAAAAAAATACTATCCCCCTGCTTATTGGTTATTAATTGTGATGATGAGTATTGAAGGAACTCTGATAACTGATATTTTAGTTGATAATTTAAATTTTTCACTTCCAGTATTAGATATTGTTTTTTCTTTGGCAATGATTTTACTCTTTTATTTCTGGCATAAAAAAGAGCAAACACTTTCTATTCACACCGTAAATAATAATTCAAGAGAATTATTTTATTGGTTAATTGTTTTGACAACATTCGCATTAGGAACCGGAATTGGCGATACTATATCTGAATATTTACATTTCGGATATTTAAATTCTTTACTTTTATTTGGCGCTATTTTCGTATTAGCCGGAGTATTAAATTACTTTAAAATTATAACCGGAACTTTAGCTTTTTGGATAGCATTTATCGTTACACGACCTATTGGCGCGTCATTAGGCGATTTATTTATTCAAGAACCTAAAGATGGTGGGTTTGGAATTTCGACAGGCACAATAAATATTATATTTTTTACTGTAATTATACTATCAGTACTATATCTAACTATTAAGTCTGCTAAACAAGAAAATGTTGATTTACAAACAGGATAATTTATATACTATACTACAGAAGTACGAATGCACAACACAGTGTATAATTAATTGCTTGGTAATAGACTACTAACGAAGATCCTCGCGAATTTTGCTTCAACAGTTCGGCTGAGAGCCTTGAGTCAAAAGAAGTTTTGTACTTGAATTTATTGAAATCATAATTAAAATCAATACCGATAAAGGAACGGCGAATACTACCTTTATAAAAGAGTGCTAAAAAGGATTATTCAAAATCAGTATAAAATAATTACTTTTGCCACCTTAAGTTTAAGTATATGATTATTCCAAAAACAGCCGAAGAAATTGAATTAATGCGCGAAAGTGCTTTATTGGTTTCTAAAACTTTAGGCGAAGTTGCCAAAGTGATTAAACCAGGCGTAACTACTTTACAATTAGACAAAATTGCCGAAGAATTTATCAGAGATAATGGTAGCGTTCCGGGCTTTCTTGGCTTGTATGGTTTCCCAAATTCGCTTTGTATGAGTCCGAATGCGCAGGTTGTTCACGGTATTCCGAATAACATTCCGTTACAGGAAGGCGATGTCATTTCGGTTGATTGTGGTGTATTGAAAAATGGCTTTTATGGTGATCATGCTTATTCCTTTGAAATTGGCGAAGTCGCTCCAGATGTAAAGAACCTTTTAAAAGTTACCAAAGAATCTTTATACGTTGGAATAAGAGAGTTCAGAGCAGGAAATCGTGTAGAAGATGTTGGAAATGCCATTCAGAAATACTGTGAATCTCATGGTTATGGTGTAGTTCGTGAATTAGTTGGACACGGTTTAGGTGAGAAAATGCACGAAGATCCGGAAATGCCAAATTATGGAAAACGCGGTCGCGGAAAGTTATTCGTGGAAGGAATGGTTGTTGCCATCGAACCGATGATTAATATGGGGACCAAAAATATCAAACAATTAAAGGATGGCTGGACAATCCTGACTGCGGACGGAAAGCCAAGTGCGCATTTTGAACACAATGTAGCTTTGGTAAATGGAAAACCCGAATTGCTTTCAACATTTGGATATATCTACAAAGCATTGGGAATTGTGAGTAATGAGGAAGATGAGTTTAG
>JAYTGH010000550.1:0-3608 GCA_043733645.1 Flavobacterium sp.
CCTAATTTATTTTTCAGGATTATTTAGGCGACTGTTTTTCTTACCATAAGCAAAGTAGAAAATTAAACCAAATGCTAACCAGCCAATAAGCCTGGCCCAGTTAGTCCAACCTAATCCAAATATCATCGCAAGACAAACAAGAATACCAAGAATTGGGACAAAAGGCACAAAAGGCGTTTTGAACTCACGTTTCATATCAGGCTCTGTTTTTCTCAAAACGATAACTGAAATACAAACTAATATAAAAGCGAAAAGTGTTCCGATACTGGTCATGTCGCCAACAATATCACCAGGGATAAATGCTGCAAACGCACCCACAATCACTAAGATTACTAAATTGGCTTTGTATGGGGTTTTATATTTTGTATGCACGTCGCTAAAGAATTTTGGCAACAAACCATCTTTACCCATCGAATAGAAAACTCTCGACTGACCTAATAACATTACTAAAATTACCGAAGAGAAACCTGCCAGGATAGCTACCGTTACAAACTGAGCCAACCAACTGTAACCCGGCATTGCTGATGTTATAGCATTTGCCACTGATGCTTCTTTTCCGCTGGTTCTAAAAAATTCAACCGATTCAAGACCTGTTAATACATGTGCAAAAAGAATATACAAGACAGTACAAACAGCTAATGAACCTAAAATTCCTATAGGCATATCGCGTTTCGGATTTTTAGTTTCCTGAGCGGCTGTACTTACGGCATCAAACCCGATAAAAGCAAAGAATACCGTTCCCGCGGCGCCAAGTATTCCCATTATTCCGCCAAAATGATGCCCAACTCCTTGGTCATCTGTATAAGTTGAAGCTGGAGGAATATATGGCGTATGATTTTCTGGATTGATAAAATGCCATCCAAAAATAATAATCATTACTACAATTGCAACTTTAGCAACCACAATAATCCCGTTTACAAAAGCTGATTCCTGTGTTCCTTTTATTAGCAATAAACTGATTATAGCCACAATGAAAAATGCAGGCAGATTAATAATTCCGTTGACACCGTCTGTTGAATGCTGAAATGGAGAATGGCACCATTGGTATGGAATTGGACTCACATGGAGCACTTTGACCAGCAGATTATTTAGGTATTCACTCCAGGCAATTCCTACTGTGGCTGCCCCAACGGCATATTCTAATATTAAATCCCAACCAATAATCCATGCCAATAATTCGCCCATAGTGGCGTAAGTATAAGTATAAGCACTACCAGAAATTGGAATAGAAGAAGATAATTCGGCATAACACAAACCCGCTAAAGCACAACCGATAGCTGCTACAATAAATCCAATGGTTACTGATGGCCCGGCGTTTTGAGCTGCTGCTGTTGCGGTTCTAACAAAAAGTCCTGCGCCAATAATTGCTCCGATTCCCAAGGCAACAAGAGACCAGGCGGTCAATGTTCTTTTTAATCCTTTTTCAGATTCTGACGCTTCAGAAAGTAACAGCGCCAAAGGTTTTCTTTTCCAAATTGACATAGTGTGTGATTTTAGTTAAAATTTTAATAATTTCAAATATAGTTTTTTATGTGTGAAAATTATAAAAAATATTTTCTTGTTTTTTAAAACCAGAAACCAACATTAAAATAGGCATATCCTTTTCGCGATTCCGGCGACCAGGAATATTTAATTTCTATTGGTCCGACAATTGATTCTAACCCATATCCTATTGCATAACCCGTATATTTTGGTTTAGATAACCAATTGCCATTTGTGAATAAATTGTCTTCAAGATTTGCGTAGTTTGCTGCAAAATTTATGTGGTTTTTTTTGTAGATTTCATAATCCAAAGTGAAACATGATTTAACATAACTATCGGCTGAAATGCTTAAAAAATCATAGCCATAAAAGTGTTTGAAATTATTGATGGTGTTAAAGCCATATCCTCCTAAAACAAAATCAAAAAAGTGAACGCTGTCTTTACCAATAGCAAAACCGACATCTGACTGCACTTTTAGTGTTACCTTATCATAAAAAGATTTAACAATCCCTATTTCACCTTTGGCAATAGAATACCGATGGAATTCTCTGGTATAATCAGAAGAATATAGATAGGATTGAATATCTCCACTAAACAACCATCCTTTTTTTGGAAATAGTTTATTATCAAAGGAGTCATATTTCATATAACCAAAAACACTTGCATAACTGCTTTTTTCAAAAATTGGATTAATTTGCCCTAAATTTTTCGATTCTATTTTCAGATATTTATGTTCTATTCCGGCTCCAATTAAAAATTTCTGGATGAAAACAGTTTGCAAATAGGCTTGATTTGTTAAATCTGAAAAGTCAATATTTATACTATTTAAGCCCAATTGAGCCAGCAATTCTCCATTTCTAAAATCGGTTGTCAGATTTTTGTTGAATGTATTATAGCGCGATTTGAACCCAAAACTCCAATAAAAACCATTGTCAATATAATAATCAAAATTATATCGGATATTATCTCCAAGTCCGATGTCAAGCGAAGCCACATCATTTTTAAACAATGATTTTTTCTGAGTTATATTGGCCAAAATGGCACTTTTATACAAACCATCATAATGAAGTCCAAACTTCAAAGAGGTTTTAGTCGGATTCTCTGTCAAATTCAATTTTATTTCATCTTCGCCTTCTTTTCCCTCAATAGTATAGCTAATTCTGCTGAAATTTTGGGTAGCATTTATGTTGTTAATTCCTGTTTTTAAATCTTCGTAAGTTATTTTGCTTCCATTTTTAAAATGCAGTTTTCCTAACACGTAGGCTCTGGTGTAATTATCCAATTTAGCTATCGAAACATTTTTAACTTGCAAAAATTCCTTTTTGACTTTTACCGAGTTGAGTTTATAAGTTGTAGTTGTATCGGCTAACTTTTTAAGTTGCTCGTATACTCCAAATGCCGCTTCTTCTCCTTTCTTAATAATTTTTTGCCCTTCGTCAAAAGAAATTACGCCATAGTCAGAAACATCGGGTTTGATATAAATATCGGTTAGTTTAATTTTGTCCTTCATCACTTTTATCATATCGAGATTCGTGATTTGAACCAAAATTCGAGTGGCGTCTTTCAAAGAATTTCTGTCTTTTAAATCGTCTTGAACATCAACTCCAATGATAATATCGGCACCCATTTTTCGAATTTCATCTACCGGATAATTATTAGTAACACCACCATCTATCAAAAGTTTTCCGTCAATTTCAACCGGTGAAAACAACGAAGGAAAAGCCGAACTGGCCAGCATGGCTTGCGCCAAATAACCACTTCGTAAAACTACTGGTTCGCCTTTTTCTATATCAGTAGCAACGCATAAAAACGGAATGGGAAGTTTGCTGAAATCCCCAACATATCTCACTTGATGTGTAAGTTTTGATAACAAATTATAATTATACATTCCTTTAGAAAGCGCTATCGGAATCCCGATTTTGAATTTGTTGAAAGGAAGTGTCATCGCATACATTTCATCGTTCCGTTTTTCATAAAAACTTTTAGATGAGCGAGGAATATAATCTTGAAGCAATTGATTAAAATTCGTATTATAAAAAATCGAATCTATTTGAGTGGCATTATAACCCGAAGCATACAAACCGCCAACAACGGCTCCCATACTTGTACCGCCAATAAAATCGAT
>JAYTGH010000551.1:0-3607 GCA_043733645.1 Flavobacterium sp.
GAAGCAAATTGTAGTTCGTAATACTTTTGAGCCACATCGGCTTTAGATAACGCCTGATTTATTTTGGCTTGCAGTTGTTGATAATCGGCTTCCAATAAATCATTGGTATCCGAAAGACTATTATCATACTTATCTTTTACGATTCTATAATTTTCGGTTGATTGCTCAACGGCTTTGTCGTAAACCAAACTTTGTTTTAATGAAAGATTGTAATTTTCCTGTGCCTGAAACAATTCTTCTTTTATTTGATCAGTCATCAGCGATAAAGCAATTTCTGTTTCTTTGGTTTTGCTTTGTGCCAGTTTTACGTTTTTGCTGTTTTTGAAGATGCTTGACAAATCATACGATAAACCAACTCCAAAATTCATAGCATTGGTAACCGTCAGCACATTATTCAAATCAAATGCAATGTAACCACCGGTTAAAGATAACGAAGGATAATAGTTTGCTTTGGCAATTTTAATGCCGCTTTCGGCAGCTTGCTTTTTAAGTTCTAATGATTTTAAATCGTTTCGTTCGCCTTGTCCGGAATTCCCTTGATTGCTCATCATATCTCTTTTTACGGCTTCAATATCGATTTCAACTTCAGTACTTTCAGGTAATTTTAATAAGGTTATCAATCTATAATTGGCAATAGCTGCGTTTTTCTTTGCGTTATCCAATGTCAATTGTACGTTAGATTGTTGCAGTTGTGATTTAAGCAAATCATTTCGGGCAATCAAACCGTTTTCTTCCATAGCGGTAAAATCTTTTACACGCTGGTCGGCAGTTTTTAAATTGTCCTGAATTAAATCGACCATTTGTTGTGCTTTGTAAAGCGTTGAAAACAAATTCACGACTTCGAGTCCGATTTGCTCTTTAGAGTGCCTTTCAGAGAAGGTTTCTGCTTTATACATACTTTCTGACTCGTTAATACTATTCTTTAGCTTAAATCCATTAAAAATGGGCATAGATGCATTTACTTGTCCCAATAGCAATTGATCTACTTTCAACGGTGCAGATGAACCAGAACTACTTCCACTATTGTTATTCGACTGTATATTCGAATCGACATGCGCGCTTGATAATCGCAAATATTGTGCTGAAGCTTTCACACTTGGATAACGATTGTTTTTGGTAACGTCTAATTCGAGTTTAGATGTTTCTACTTTGGCTTTGGCTAATGATGCTGCATCACTATTATTTAAAGCTATTTCGACAGCTTCTTTCAATGTAAGTAGTTTTTTTTCCTGTGCTTGGTTTTTTCCAAAACCCATAAAGAGAAAGGCGAGGAGAACCAGTTTATTTATTTTCATATACTAATAAAGCTTTTATGGTTTTTTGAATGTGTTGTGTTAGCGTAGTAGCAATATAATTTTCGAATTCTTCCTCGGTTTTCAAATCCAAAATAGTTAAGTACAATGGTTTGTTCATTTGAAACTGGAAATAGGTCCCCATGATAATAGGAGGAAGCAGGTCAACGTTTATATCCTTTTGGAATTCGCCAGAATCCTGTCCTTCTTTGATAATATTTTTGAAAGTCTCTAGATTGCTTCTCTTCATTTCAGTGAAACTATCAAAGTTCAGTTCTCTTTTCTTTGTTGAAAATTCAAAATGAATAATCTGGTAGATGCAGCGGTTTTTGTTGACACGGTTGATATAAAGCTCGACCATTTTATCAACCTTGGCGAAAGGCGGGATGTTTTCATTGTATAGGTTTTCCAATTGCAATCTCATATCGGCAATACGGTTAACTACTAAAGCCTCCAGCATTTTTTCTTTAGAACCAAAATAATAAGAAATCATCGCAACATTTACATTTGCTTTTTTGGCAATATCCCTAACCGAAGTTCCATCAAAACCTTCTTCTGCAAATAGCTGTTCGGCTACCTGAAGAATCTCTAATTGCTTTTCATTAAATTCAGTCATGATTTGTAATTGTTTAAATCGAGAACAAAATTAAACAACTGTTTAAATTAAACGTTTGTTTAATTTAATTTTAACATAAAAATAACAAAATAAACATCATAGATAAATTCTATATTGAATATTTATAAAATTAATTATCAATACTATATAAAAAATTATCTAAAGTAAATTTTGGATAAATGTAGAAATACTGGAAATTGGATTGTTAGCAATAAATTGAATAAAACTACTGCCAATAATGGCTCCTTTTTGGTGTTTTGTTGCTTGTTGAAAAGTGGTTTTGTTGCTAATTCCGAAGCCAATTATCTGTGGATTTTTTAAATTCATGGCTGCAATTCTTCCGAAATATTCTAATTGATTCTTATCAAAACTATCTCTGCTCCCGGTTACGCTCGAACTGCTAACCATATAAATAAATGCATTGGAATTGGCGTCAATCAATCGAATTCGTTCTTCTGAAGTTTGTGGTGTAATTAAGAAAATCATAGCGACACCATGGCTTTCAATGAGTTGTTTGTATTCTGAAAGGTAAATTTCCAATGGTAAATCGGGAATTATCAAGCCGTCAATACCAGTTTCCTTGCATTTTTTCAAAAAGTTTTCTACTCCAAATTGTAAAATCGGATTAAAATAACCCATTATGATTAATGGAATAGTAACTGTCGCTCGTATATCTTTTATTTGTTCAAACAGAATTTCAGTTGTCATTCCGTTTTTTAAAGCTTGTGTAGAACTCGCTTGTATGGTTGGTCCATCGGCTAACGGATCGCTAAAAGGCAATCCGATTTCAATCATATCAACTTCGTTTTCAGCTAAACTTTCAATTAAACTTTTAGTGTCGTTTAAATTAGGAAAACCTGCTGAAAAATAAATAGATAGTATTTTTTTATTCTCTGATAATTTATTTTGGATTCTATTCATTTTTATAAGTTGAAATAGTTGATGTATGTATTCAAATCTTTATCGCCACGACCGGATAAATTAATCACAATAACATCTTCTGGTTTGAATTTCTTTTGATGCAAAACCGCCAAAGCATGCGATGTTTCAATCGCTGGAATAATGCCTTCGGTTTTGGCTAATGCAATTCCGGCTTTCATGGCATCATCATCAGTAATAGCTATGAATTCGGCTCTTTTGGTTTGAAATAAATGCGAATGCATTGGTCCAACTCCAGGATAATCCAAACCTGCAGAAATAGAGTAGGGCTCGGTAATTTGTCCGTCTTTGGTTTGCATCAAAAGGGTCTTGCTTCCATGGATAACACCTATTTTTCCAAGAATAGAAGTGGCGGCACTTTCACCTGAATCAATACCTTTTCCGGCAGCTTCAACAGCAATCAGTTTTACGGTTTCATTATCCAAGAAATGATAGAAAGCACCAGCAGCATTGCTTCCGCCTCCAACGCAGGCGATTACATAATCTGGGTTTTCTCTGTTTTCATGTTCTAAAAGTTGTTTCTGAATTTCTTCGGAAATCACACTCTGAAACCGCGCGACCATATCAGGATAAGGATGAGGTCCTACAACGGAACCGATGATATAAAACGTATCAACGGGATTGTTAATCCAATCGCGAATTGCTTCATTGGTAGCGTCTTTAAGGGTTTTAGATCCTGAAGTTGCCGGACGAACTTCTGCGCCCAGCATTTTCATTCGGGCAACATTTGGGGCTTGACGTTCAATATCAATTTCTCCCA
>JAYTGH010000552.1:0-3592 GCA_043733645.1 Flavobacterium sp.
TCAGGTAGTAAACGGAACAGTTGGTGAAGCTTTAGGGAAATTATATGTTGAAAAAATGTTCCCGGAAGAAGCAAAAGGGAAAGCAGCCAGAATGATTAAGAATGTTATTCGCGCTTATGAGGGCAGAATCAACAACTTAACCTGGATGTCACCGGAAACTAAAGCAAAAGCTATTCAAAAATTAAATGGTCTAACAATCAAAATTGGATATCCAGACAAATGGAAAGACTATTCAGCTTTAACAGTTAAAAGTCCGGAAGAAGGCGGAAGCTTTTTTGAAAATGGAAGAAATGTAGCTGAATGGAATTGGAAAAAAGATTTAGAAAAACAAGGGAAACCTGTAGACAAAACTGAATGGGGAATGTCTCCGCAAACCGTTAATGCATACTACAATCCATCATATAACGAGATTGTTTTTCCTGCAGCTATTTTGCAACCTCCTTTTTACAATTACAAAGCGGACGAAGCGGTAAATTATGGTGGAATTGGAGCCGTTATTGGTCACGAAATTTCACATGGTTTTGATGATGAAGGAGCAAGATATAACGCAGAAGGGAATCTTGTAGACTGGTGGACTGAAGGAGATTTGACGCAATTCACAGCATTAGGGACAGCATTGGCAGATCAGTATTCAGCTTTAGAGCCGTTACCGGGAACTCATGTTGACGGAAAATTTACTTTAGGTGAAAACATTGGAGATTTAGGTGGAATTAATGCAGCTTATGATGGTCTTCAATTATATTTAAAAGAAAACGGAAATCCAGGATTAATCGATGGATATACACCAGAGCAACGTTTGTTTATTTCTTGGGCAACTATCTGGAGAAGCAAAATGCGTGATGAAGCATTAAAAAACCAAGTAAAAACTGATCCGCATTCACCTGGAATGTACAGAGCTTATGTGCCGTTGTTGAACTTGGATACGTTCTACAGCGCATTTGATATCAAACAAGGAGACGGAATGTATGTTGAGCCAAGCAAGCGAGTAAAAATTTGGTAATCAAATTCAAATTATAAATAAAAACCTCAAGTATTATCTTGAGGTTTTTTTATACTTTTCAGTAAGCCAATTACGCTAATTACTGCCCAAGTTCCTTCCAGAATGACAAAAGGCCAAAACCGAATCAGGTAGGACGAAAAACACGCAATGGCTCCACCAATAATATTCAAAACATAGAACAGAACGCCATCCTTTTTTATCAGTGAAAATATATTCAGAAAGTATCCAATTAGGATTAACCCAACGCCAATGGTTCCAATAATGTCTGTTGTGTTCATAAGTTTGGTTTTTGAAATTTATATTCTAAATCGTTTTCCAATTTATCACTCAAAATTGTTTTCCCAATCGAGCTTTTTGTTTGGTCAAATTCAGGCAAAGGTAAATGTAGTTCCAAAGCTTTTTGAGTGTAATATGCTGCTCGTGTTGGATGAAATGGTGCTACTGCATTCAAAGTTTCGTTCCAGTTCCAATTGTCATTATGAGCGCCGTGAAGAATCTTCTCAATAATTCCGATACAATCCTTCTGATGAATTAAATTGATTGGTGCTTCCGGATTTTCGATATTTTTTCGTCCAGCCAAAAAATGTATCGGATGGCGATCTTCTCCAATCAATCCGCCAAAACGAATTACAGTAGTTTTGAAATTCGAATTGTTTTGTAAAAGGTTTTCGGCTTCCACTAATTGTTTTCCGCTTTCAGTTTCTGGATTTGGTTTTGTTTTTTCTGTAATAACAGAATTGTCATCGGCATAAACTGAAGTTGAGCTAATAAAAATAACCTTATCAATTTTAGATTCTTCGATAAACGGAATCAGATTCTGAAGTTTTTCTACAAAGTTCTCATTAGTAACTTTTCGTAATTTAGGTGGAATATCAATAATTAGAATTTCTGAAATTGCAAGAAACGAATCTATTCCTCCTACGATATCAGTTTCAGATAATTCAATTTGAAAAGCTTGAATTCCATTACTTTCCAGCAATGAAATTTTCTCGACAGAAGTCGTCGAACCTTTTACCGAAAATCCTTTTTCCAATAATGATTTTGCCAATGGCAAACCCAGCCAGCCGCAACCTAAAATGGAGATTTGCTTCATCTTTTTAAACTATCAATTGCAACCGTAAGTGTATCTCTTCGTTCATGATAATTCCTTATTACAAGCGTTTCAACCGGAATTTTTGGAGAAGGTTTTATCTTCTGTTTAATAATCACGGCATCGTTCAAAACAAAAGGCGTTGGTATCATTCCAGGTTTTCTTTGAGTCATTTTTAGCAACCGGTTTGCTAGCAAATCAAGTGAACTTTCCACCAAATCTAAATCCAGTTTTTGTGAATTTAAAGTTGAAAATTCCAATTCTAACGGAACATTATCTACAACATAATACGTCAATAATTTTCCCAAAGTTTTCGAAGTAATACTACTTTTAAAACCTGTCGATTGTACACCATTAGCTTTTAAATTATGAATTTGAGTACCATTAACAATGAAAATATCATACCGATTTACGCCGCGGTTTGGCGTGATTTTTATCTTGTACAAATGCTGATTTCCTTTAACGGTATCCCGAAGAAATTCAATAGTTGGTTTTGGAATAGTTACCAAAGGAGCATCGGCCATAAAAGTAAATTCCGAACCATATTTGCTATATAGTTTATTCGAATTTAAAGCGGTAGCAGCTTTTGGTTTTTCACCTAAATAGGTTTTTGTCCATTCGTCAAGATTAGTGTCATAGGTTGCCCAATTCGCTTTGTTTGAATCGCCATCTAAAATATAAACCAAACTGTTTGGCTTTGCCTTTTCATTGGTATAACCTGAAGTTTGATGCGCTTTGATAAAGAATCCGATCGAAATCAGAATGAAAGCAATTGCCCAAATTCCTTTTTTGGCAAACGAACCAAAAAAGGGGATCAATAAAGTAAAACTCAAAACCGTTAAAATAGCGCTTCCAAAAAGAATTTTCAATCCCAAACCAATTGGAAACATCTGAATAAAGGGGACTAAAATTACCAGCGTAGGGATAGCCAAAAGACAATTCAAAACCCAACCCGATTTTTGTGTAAGCACATAAAAACCTAACATTAATGTACTGGAGATAAACGGAATAATCAAAAATCCGGCGCCTTGTAACTTAAAAGCGATTCCAATATTGATAAGTAGCCAAACAAATAATGGCGCCACCATTTGACTCATTTCCGGATTTCGTTTGCCATCATTATGATAAAACAAAAAGCAAATTGCCAAAGTCAAACTCACAAAAGCGTAGATGTAATCGTGACCATTATACGTAAATCCTTGCTGAATATCGTTGTATTGTGGATAAAAATTAAGCAACAATTTCCAACCTACATAAGTTAATAAACCAGTGGTAACAAGCGAACCCAAAAGCGGCACAAATCCTTTGATTATTTCATCTAAGCGCAAAGCACGTTTCCCCAAACCAACAAAAACAAATAGAAAAAACAAGCCAAATGCCACAATCAACATCGGTAAAATCCAACCAAAAGGATAACTCATAAAACTGAACGGGACATTAAAATAGACTTTGTTATCAGCCGAATTCAAATCTCTCAAATCTGCATTCGAAAAATAATTCAG
>JAYTGH010000553.1:0-3589 GCA_043733645.1 Flavobacterium sp.
TCAATGTTTAATTGCTTCAAATCGGAATATAATTTCAGTAAGCCCAGAAAACCTTTGTGTCTCCCATTGACATCAACGGCAAAAAAATTCACATTCTCAATTCCGTCAAAAAAAGGTTTGAAAAAGGGTCGGGAAACAATCGTGATTTTTACGTTGTGATTCTGCTCAACAAAAGCTCTAATAACAGGAACTGTCATCGCAACATCGCCCATGGCAGACATTCGGATGACAGCTATATGTTGGATTGGGTTTGACAATTTATTTCGTATTTGAATGGAAAATTTACAATTTTTGAGCCATTCTTTGGCCATTCTTTGGCCATTTCAATTTTTGTAAAACACTTGAAAATCAAGCTTTGCAAGCAGACTTATTAACAAAACGGCTTAGTTTTTAACAAATTATTAGTTCTTTCTTGGTCTTTTCTTGGCCATTTCATTTTTGTTTTCAAAATCATTAATTGTTATTGTTATTGCTTCTGCGATCACTTCCATTTGGTTTAAATACTCATTTGCAATTTCATAAGTTGAAGTTGAACCTTCTCCTTGTTGTTCAAGCATCTTATTTAAAACAAATTTTTCAACTCTAAACCTTACTTGTTTTCTTGATAATTTATCTTCAAATAGACCTACAAAGTCTTTCATTTTTGCTCTTCCTTCTTTAGATAAAAATTGAATTATTTTAGTTAAAACTTCACTCTCATCCAATTCTTGAAGATTATAATATTTTGCCTTTTTATCTGTAAATTCATAATAATCTTTTGAGAGAATATAATAGATCGCATTTGTTTTTCCTCTTTTTTCTATCAGTTTTTTTTCTAAAAGTTTAGTCACTATCTCAATATCCAAATCTTTTTTAGGAGCATTTTTTTTAATCATATTTAAGGTGATTACTTCTAAAACAGAAAGTTTTTCTGTTTCCGGTAACTCATCTTGTACTGCTACAATAAACAGCGCAAAAGCTCTATCTTCAATAATTGCCGATAGTTTCAAATTTACTTGAAAATAATCCGATTTTGTGTAATCTGGTTCCGCTTTCCCTTCTAAAAGAGTATTATAATAGATTTTATCAACACCTTGCCCAGAACGTTCAACAATACCTGTTTTTTGTAAAACGTCGGCCAATAATCTATTTCTTGGAGTACTTGGCGTCTTTAATAGATTTTTTAAATTTACGCCTGCGGGAAATCCTCCTGCATTAATTATATCTAGTCTTTGAGGAAACTGTTTTATAACTATTTCAGACGCTTTTCTATAATCTCTGTGGGTGATTGCATTATTTATAGATTCTCTAATCACTTCTTCATTAAAAAAAGGAATATTAAAAATATAAGCACCGTCTTGTATTGGAAAACTTCCGTTTCTTAAATTAATGGTATTCCAAAGCTCATCTATCATTATGAAAAAAGGCTCAGAAAATGCAATCCTATTATCAAAAGGTATTTGATTTTCAGAATTACGATATTCTATCATAACTGACGCTTGTGGCAATTTTTCTTTTAACACTTCCTTACTCGCTAGAAGAATTAATGCGGCGTTAGTTAATTTTCCTTTTTTTAAAAGCTCTAAATCGGATAATAATTGTTCATTAGAAAGTGTTTTAAAAATAGGATTGTTTTGTTTTAAAGCATACTTTTCTTTTAGAATTGTAATTGCTTTTTCATTTAAATCAGAAATTTTTAAACCCTCACAAAATTGACTTGAAAAATCTGGTTCTTGCTCATTAATTATTTTAAGGTAAAACTGGTCAGACATTGGTTCAAGTCTTTCTCCGGCTCTCATCAAAGCTACATCTTCAAATTTAAAAACTTTTCCTGCTGGACGTGAAGGAACTTCAATAACTAAAACTCGCTTTTCATTTTCAAATAATTCATAAACTGATGGTCTAATCTCCGTATCTCTATAAATATTTGCTTCAAGTTCTCCTATTGAATCTTTGTTTTGATTTGTACCTGTTACTTCATGAGGATAATTATCATTCATTCCTATAACTAAATAACCTCCTTCTTCGTTACATAATGCAGTTACATATCCTAAAATACAACGCCTTCTGTCTGATGGATTTGATTTATTTCCTCCATTATAAGAAATGTTTCCTCCTTCGCCTTTTTTAAATTCAACCTTGTCTTCTGACTCTTTGAGTATTTTTAACTTATCAATTGTTATCATAGACAAGTACTTTATTAAATAAGTATTTATTTTTTGTTTTGGTATAAAACAGGATTCAAATCATCGTCATTGTACATTTTCATCTGCTTGTACACTTTCATGAATTTGTCGCCGTTTTCAATATCGGTCAATAAATCATTTATAGAAATAAACATATCATTCTTTTGATCTAACAACACGTTTAATTTCTCCTGGCATTTAGCTCTGTGTTCCGTCGAAGCTTCGGCACGATTGGCTTCTTCATTCATATGGTAAATTTTCAAGGCTAAAATAGATAAACGATCGATGGCCCAAGCCGGACTTTCGGTGTTGATTTTTGCATGTGGTTTTACGGGAACGGCTGCGTGTTTTTGTAGAAAATAACTGTCGATATATTCTACCATATCGGTACGAACCTGGTTAGACGCATCTATTTTTCGTTTCAAAACCAAAGCCGCTACGGGATCAATATTGGGGTCACGAATGATGTCTTCATAATGCCATTGTACGGTATCAACCCAATTTTTGGCATACAATAAATATTCTATGGTTCCTTTGCTATAAGGGTTCAAAGTTGGTTGATAGGCATCATCTAAAACATGATAATCTTTAATGCTTTGTTCGAAAATAGGAAATGCAAATTGTGAAAACATACTTTTAAATTTTATTTTATTTAACTTCGTTCCGTCCGCCGCTTTGGGCTCCGGTAGATAAAATTCGACCTAAAGGTCTCGGGTGCAAAGATAGTTTTTTATACTTTTACCCAAACATACTAATTATCATATTCATGCGTATTCACAATATTTCGGAAAACAATAGTATTCTTAATCATTTTTTGGCACAAATTCGCGATGTTACCATTCAAAAAGACAGCATGCGTTTCCGAAAAAACATCGAAAGAATTGGTGAAATCATGGCGTATGAATTGAGTAAAACCCTAGAATATAAAAACATCGATGTGCAAACTCCGCTTGGTATAAAACATACCACAACCATAGCCGATAATGTAGTTTTATGTTCTATTCTTCGTGCCGGACTAGCATTGCACATGGGATTTATGAATATTTTTGACAATGCAGAAAACGGCTTTGTTTCGGCCTATCGCCACCATTATAAAAACGATGATGATTTTGAAATTCTAGTTGAATACCAAGCTGCGCCTTCTTTTGAAGATAAAAATCTGATTCTAATTGACCCAATGTTAGCTACTGGACAATCGATAGTAGCGGTTTTACATAAATTACATCTGGAACAAAAACCCAAAGAAATTCATATTGCAGTAGTAATTGCTGCGCCAGAAGGTATTGCGTATCTTCAAAAAAACCTTCCTGACAATTGTCATCTATGGATTGCCGCGATTGATGAAAAACTCAACGAGAAAAACTACATCGTTCCTGGTCTAGGCGATGCTGGCGATTTGGCTTACGGAAGTAAATTATAGTTGC
>JAYTGH010000554.1:0-9632 GCA_043733645.1 Flavobacterium sp.
AATAGAGAAAGAACTCGCAACTCTTAATCCTAAAATAGGTTGACTTTTTTCCATTTTTTTTTACACTTTATGTGTAAACCTATTTCAGGACAAGACAAGCTTTTGAATTTGCTTTAAACTTAAAGAAGAATACTATTAGAGATACTTCATATAAAAACTATGAACTAAGAATTAGAAAATTCAGAAAGTCATTAGATGAGAACAAACCAATAACTCACATAACTAAAAAGGTTATGAATGATTATTTGAATGAAGTACTGATTAATTCGAGTGCTAGAAATAGAAATAACACAAGAGCAGACTTTAGTTCCTTGTTTCAAGTTTTAGAGGACAATGAAATAATTACAGATAACATAGCTAAAAAAATAAGCGTTTTAAAATCCAATCCAGAGAGAAATAAAACTTATACCTCTGAAATGCAAAAAGACATTTATTCTTTTCTTGAAAAAAACGACCAGATACTTTTACTATTCATAAAATTTGTGTCTTATAACTTTTTAAGACCAATCGAAGTTTGTGAATTGAAGATTAAAGATATTGATTTAGTTGGTAAAAGGATTTATTTGAGGACTAAAAATAAGGCTGTAAAAATCAAAATCATACCTGAAATATTGATGGATGATTTGCCCGATTTGTCAAAATATAATCCCGATAGTTTTCTCTTCACTCCTACTGGCTTCGGTCAAGACTGGATAACAGAGCCAAATAATAAAAGAGACTATTTCTCAAAACGATTTAAAGAAGTTGTGAAAACACATTTCAATCTGAATAAAGATTATGGAATGTACAGTTTTAGGCATACTTTCATTACTAAATTGTATAGAGAAATGCGTAAAACAAGCTCTCAATTTGAAACTAAAAGTAAATTGATGCTTATCACAGGGCATTCTACAATGACTGCATTAGAAAAATATCTAAGAGATATTGATGCGGAATTACCAGAGGATTATTCAAATTTACTGCGATAAGCAATTTGATTTTTTCTTACTAAAATCATAGTGTTTTTCTATTATATTTACAATTCAATATTAAATAACCTCCCTTAATGGAATTTAAGTTAGAAAACCTTAACTATCAAGATATAGCAATCCAATCGGTTGTGAAAATTTTTGATGGTACTGATAAAAATAATTTCGACAATTCTTGTCTTGAGGGAATTCGTTCTAACACAACAAAACTTACAACTGTTGATATTGAAAATAACATTAAAAATGTACTACTAGAAAACGGTATTTCTGAGGAAATTGCAAAGCTTTCAAACGATAGAGATATTTGCGTTGAAATGGAGACTGGAACAGGTAAAACACTTGTTTACATCAAAACTATTTTTGAACTTTTCAAAGAATACGGCTTTACAAAGTTTATAATCTTAGTTCCATCGGTTGCAATTAGGCAAAACATTATTGGAACGTTTAAATCTTTTGAGAAACAACTGGAAAACATTTATGGTTTTAAACCAGATGCTTTTGAATATGACAGCAAGAAACTTCAAAAAGTTAGTCAGTTCATTGAGGAACAATATCCACAAGTAATGATAATGACTTTGGCTTCTTTCAATTCAGAAGATAAAATTTTGAACCAAGCACAAAGAGAAGATTTATTCAATAACATTCCTTTTATTGAAGCCATTGGCAAAACAAACCCGATAATTATAATGGATGAACCGCAAGAGGGAATGGATACTGACAATTCCATAACTCAAATTGCAAAACTCAATCCACTATATAAAATTCGTTATTCAGCAACACACAAAGTCGTTAAAAACTTGCTTTATAGATTAACCCCTTATGATAGTTACAAAGAGGGTTTAGTTAAGAAAATTGAAGTGTTGACAGTAACCGAAAAAAATGACGAAGCAACCTTAAAAATTGAATTAGCCGACATACAATTTGGAAAAGGAGATCCAAAAATAAAATTGAAAGCGTGGCATTTAAGCAAAACATCAAATAAAATTGAGTTTAAAGTTACTGGTTGGCTTTGCAATGGGGATAATTTAGGAGATAAAACAAATAATCCTAGTTATCTGAATTATTCAATTTCTAATATCAATAAAAGTTTAAAAACTGGTCAATGGACGGTTGCATTTTCTAACGGTGCAGAAATTTTAGAGAAACAAATTTCAGGAACATTGGAGAATATTTGGGCTTTGCAAATAGAATGGTTAATTCATAGACATTTTGCAAAATCACAAAAATTAGCACCAAAAGAAATAAAATGTTTGTCGCTTGTATTTATTGATAAAGTTGCAAACTACATTGGAGAAACCCCAATAATCAAAAACCTTTTTGTTGCAAAATACAAAGCTATTTATCCTGAATATCACAATGGAAACATTCCAACTGACGAACACATACAAAGTGTTCAAGGGTATTATTTTGCTCAAAAATCAAGTGGCGAATTTGCAGATAATGAGGGCGGATTAAAAGAACAAGCCAAAATTTATGAATTGATATTAAAGGGCAAAGAAGAACTACTCACATTAACTAATCCTGTTCAATTTGTATTTTCTCACTCAGCTCTGGGAGTTGGTTGGGATAACCCAAACGTATTCAATATTGCAACACTTAATAACTCTTATTCTGAAACTAAAAAGCGTCAAGAAATTGGTAGAGGTTTGCGTATTTGTGTTAATCAAAAAGGGCAAAGAGTTTATGATGCGTTTGATGTTGATGATAGTGAACGAATAAACCAACTAACGGTTATTCCAAATGAAACTTATGAAACATTTGTAACACAATATCAAGAAGAAATTAAATCGGTTTATGGCACTACAAATGCAGGTGCAGGAATGACACACAACCATAAAGGCACTCAAACAGATGAAGTAAAATTTAAACTGAATACAAATGACACAATTGATAAAGCATTCAGAAAATATTGGAGTGCTTTAGCTAAAAAAACAGAATACTCGGTTAATTTTGATGAAGATTGTTTAATTAATAGTGCAGTTGAAGAAATTAATAAAATTACAATCCCTGATTTTGTCATTGAAGCATCTAGCTTTTTAATTGATTCAATTAATGAAGATGGCAAACAAGATACTTTTCAAGGTTCAGAAAATGTTAAACAAAAAACTAATTTTACTCCTTTAGATTTAATTGAAGAATTAAGTGAAAATACTGGGTTGAGTTATACTTCTATGTTTAAAATATTTGAGCAATTGACTAATTTAAAAGAAGTAATCAAAAATCCTCCTAGATTTATTCACGAAGCTTCGGCTATTATTCGCAATGCAGAATTAGACGAAATGATTCGAGGTTTAAACTATGAATTAACTGGAGAAAGTTTTCCTTTTGATTTCAATGATTTTGTTAAAAATATATCCGACAAAGGGTATGTTGCAACGCCCAACAAAGGAATTTTTGACAAAATGCTAATTGATAGTGATGTAGAACGCTATTTTTCTTTAGATGCGGATGCAGCTGTAGAAGTAGTTTGTTTTCTTAAACTGCCAAGTTGGTATAAAATAAAAACACCTATTGGAGATTATGAACCCGATTTTGGTTTAGTTATGAAACGTAAAAACCTAAAAGATGGCAATGAAAATGAGTTCTATTTTGTGATTGAAACTAAAGGAACAAATGACATCAATGACAAAAAAGCATTAAAAGAAAGTGAGATCTACAAAATAAGATGTGCTATTAAGCATTTTGAAAAATTGGGATTAGAAATACAATACAAAGCTCCAGTAAAAGAATACAGTTTCTTTAAGACCGAAGCAGAAAAAACAATTAATACGCTTAAATAACCATTTCCCCAACGTTAGGAAAATGGTTGTGATTTATCATTTTCCTGATGTCGGGAAAACGATAAAAACAGACCTCAATAAATGAAATAATTATGGAAAAACAAACAAGTATAAAACTATTTGAAACGAAACAAGTTCGTTCTAATTGGGATGCAGAACAAGAAAAATGGTTTTTCTCGATTGTGGATGTTATTGAAGTTTTAACTGGAAGTACTATTCCAAAAAGATATTGGACAGATTTAAAAAAGAAACTAAAAGTAGAAGGAAGTCAGTTGTACGATAATATCGTACAACTGAAAATGCAATCGGCTGATGGCAAGTTTTACAAAACCGATGTAGCTGATACAGAACAACTTTTCCGTTTAATTCAATCGGTTCCTTCTCCAAAAGCAGAACCTTTTAAACTATGGTTAGCCAAAATGGGGCGTGAAAGGATTGACGAAATTGAAGACCCTGAAATTGGGTTTGACCGTTTAATGGAAACTTATTTGAAAAAAGGATATTCTAAAGAATGGGTAAACCAACGTTTAAAAAGTATTGAAGTTCGTAAGGAACTAACTGACGAATGGGACAAAAGAGGTGTCAAAAAAGGACAAGAATATGCTATACTTACTGATGAGATTACAAAGGCTTGGACTGGAATTTCAACCAAACAGTACAAGAAATTAAAAGACCTCAAAAAAGAAAACCTTAGAGACCACATGACCAATCTTGAATTGGTACTTAATATGTTGGCAGAAGCAACAACCACAGAAATTTCAAAAAAGAAAGAGCCAAAAACGTTTAACGAAAGTAAAACAATTGCCAAACAAGGCGGAACTATTGCAGGAAATACCAGAAAAGAAATTGAAGCCAAAACAGGCGACAAAATTGTAACAGGCAAAAACGCTAAAAGTTTAGAAAACAAAAAAAATAAGGATTTAGAATAATGGAAAGCATAAACGACTTCATGCCTCAAAGCAACGATTGGAATAATGAGAGAGTGCAAACGCTAAAGCAACTATTTCCTGATTGGTTTACCAATGAAGGTAGCTTGAATATTGACGAAATTAAAAAAGCAGTCAATCCTGAATTGGTTAACGAGACTGAACGTTATGAATTTCGTTGGTTTGGCAAAAGCCAAGCCAAACGCAATGCGTTTACGCCTAGTAATGCAACGTTAGTTTTTGACGAAGACCGAAGCGTTAACCCAAACAATAGCGAAAACCTTATTATAGAGGGCGAAAATCTTGAAGTTTTAAAACTATTAAGTGGAAGCTACCGAGAAAAAATAAAGTGTATTTACATTGACCCGCCATACAATACAGGAAATGATTTTGTATATAAAGATAATTTTAACCAAGACAAAAAAAGGTATTGGGAAAATGCAGAATATGTTGAAGATGGAGTTAAAATAGATACCAACACCGAAACTGATGGGCGTTATCACTCTAATTGGCTAAATATGATATATTCTCGTTTGTTGATTGCAAGACAATTATTGCGAGAAGATGGGTTAATTTTCATTTCAATAGATGATAATGAAATACATCATTTAAGAAAATTATGCGATGAAATTTTTGGTGAAGAAAACTTTTTAAGTGAAATTATTGTTAGAGCAAATAGTCGGGGGCAGACATATAATCAAATTGCTAAAACACATGAATATCTATTAATTTATTGTAAAAGTGATGAAGGGGACTTGTTTGAAATTGAAAAATCAGATTCATCAAATGACTTAAATCTTGAGGATAACATTGGTAAATTTAATATTAGGGAGTTGAGAAACCGAAACCCCAAATTTGGAAAACACAACCGTCCTAATTTATTTTATCCACTATTTGTTAATCCAAACATAGTTGACAAAGATGGCTTTTGTCCTGTAAAAGAAGATGAAACAGACACTAATTATTCAATAAAAATTGAACCTTTTAATTCATTAGGTATTGAAAGTTGTTGGCGTTGGGGCAAGAAAAAAGTAATTGAGAATTCATTAGAAAACACACTTAATTCCAATTTAATTTCAAAAAGAAAGCAAGATGGTACTTATGGAATTTATGAAAAATATAGAAAAACCACTTATAAAGTAAAATCTATTTGAGATGACAATTCTTTCCTAACTGAAACTGGCACAATTGATATGAAAAAATTGGGTTTTGATAAAGGAGAATTCGATTTCCCAAAACCTGTCGCTCTTGTAAAACAATGTATAGAATTATGCACTAATGAAGATGATATAATACTCGATTTTTTCGGTGGTTCAGGCACTACTGGTCATGCAACTTTTGAATTAAATAATAGCGATAATCAGACTAGAAAATTTATTTTAACTCAACTTCCCGAAGCAACAAATGAAAAAAGCGAAGCGTATAAATCTGGCTATAAAAAAATAAGTGATATTACCATTGAGCGCAACAAAAGAGTTGTTGAAAATATCATAAAAGAAAAAGAAAGTAAACAACCTGATTTATTTACTGGCGATAAGAAAGAAGATGCCTTGAAAGGTTTAGGATTTAAAGTATTCAAATTGCAAAAGTCTAATTTCCCAAGAGTAGATTTTGCGCCAGATGCCGAAAAAACAGAAGCAGAAAACATTGAATTGCTCAAAACCTACATTGCAAACAAGGAATTGCAATTAGTCAATGCGTTCAACAAACCAGAACTTTTAACCGAGATATTACTGAAAAACGGCTTTAATCTTAACTACAAACTAGGTTTGCAAACACAGTTTGCAAGCAATGAAGTACAACTTGCAAGCGATGGCGAAAAAGAAACTTTGATTTGTCTTGATGTAGTAATTAATGCAGACACCGTTGACTATTTCAAAACCAATTCGGATAAAAAATTCATTTGTTTGGAAAGAGCATTAGATACCACCAAAAAATATAATTTGAAACATTATTTAGGAGATAAATTTAATGCGTTTTAAATCCTTGATTATCGAATAATGATTAAACGAGAAATTGTACAAGTAGAAAATATTTCGGTTGAAGAATTAACTGAAATCATTGCTGAAAAATTAGTAGACAAACTGGAAAAAAGGATTGCAACGCTTATTTCAAAGCAAAATGATGAAGAGCTACTAACCAGAACTGAAACTGCTAAAATTCTAAAAGTTGAGTTAACAACATTATGGAGTTGGACTAAAAAAGGAAAGATTACTGCTTACGGAATAGGCAATCGTGTTTATTACAAAAGAGGTGAAATTATGAAATCGTTGATTGTACTTAATCGATGATTATCAAAAAAATTCAATTAAATGGCAGATTTTTTTACAGGACAAGCATTAGACAAACCCAATTTTATAGTTTAAAATGTCTGAATTAAATTCAAAATACAACGAATTGAGCAATGATATTTATAGAAATTTTATATTCTATATACCTATGTCAATTCTTAATATGGAAGAATTTAAAAAACTCCCAGAGCAGAGTATATCAATAATTAATAGGATAATATATATTGATGATGACCTAAATTTCGTTTATGAAAATAGTCTTGAATTTCCAACACTACTAATAAAATCGGGCAAGTTAAAAACCAATTGTTTTAAGCTACTAGAGTATAAAGAAGCACTAAGTGAAAGTAGCTTCAATTACTTATCTGAAAACTACATGAAACAACTTGAAACCTACACTTTTTTTTCAAATCAATTGTCGCTTTATTTTGAGAAAAACTCTCCCGTTAAAGACCCTAGTACGAAAGCTTTGTTTAATTATCAAAATCTGGATTTTAATTCTCATCTAGCAGAAGTTGAAAAAATTACTGGTCAAAAAGCGCAGAATTTTAATTCCCACGTTTTTATTCAAGAAGTAAAAGAAACACCAGTTTTTAAGAGGTTTTCAATCAATCTCCCTCCGAAAGAAAAATACTTTAGAGATTTTATTTCCCACGAAAGAAACAAAGAAATTGAAAGTGCCATTTTAAAGAAGTACACAACTATTAAAGGAAAAAAATTGAGGTATGTCATTGATTTTCTGGTAAAAAAAGAAGTACTAACTATTACTTATGGAACACAAACCGAATTATACAATTCCTTAAAAAGAACATTTAATTGCGACATTGGTACTTACCCCTCAATTTTTGGATATAAAGTCAATGAAAATAAAGATTCTGACTATTCGAGAATAACCAGTGAATTAGAAACAATTCTTAATCAATACTTTTAAGTTCTGTAAACTTCTTTAAACTTTTGTAAAGTACTGTAATTCCAATACTTTCAAGCAATAAGATTAAACTCTTCGACACATAGCTCGATAGATTTGCAAAAAAATCTAAGCGTTATGAATGAAAATCTTGATAGTTTCAAAGATGAATTAAGGAAAGAATTAGTTCCTGATTCAAACTCAATTTTTGAAATAAAATCTGCAAATCAATTTATTGAAATTGCCAAAAACAGACCAATCCCCAGAATGCTATTTGGTGAATTTTGGTTTGAGGGAGAAATATGTATTTTGTTTGCCGACACTAATTTAGGTAAGTCCATTTTGGCGGTTCAGATTGCAAACAGTATTAGTACTGGAATTTCTACTTGTGGCTTAAAGTTAGAATGCCCTCCAACTCCAATAATCTATTTTGATTTTGAACTTTCAGACAAACAGTTTGAAAACAGATATTCTGAAAATTTTACAAATCATTTTTCATTTAGCTCCAACTTCCTACGAGCTGAACTCAATCCCGATTATTTTGAAGATAAAAGATTTAAAACCTTTGAAGAGTTTCTTTTTTATTCCCTTGAAAAATCAATTGTTGATTATTGTGTTAAAGTTTTAATAGTTGACAACATTACCTATTTAAAAACAGATAATGAAAAAGCAAAAGATGCTTTGCCATTGATGAAATTTTTAAAGGATTTAAAAAATAAATATGGTTTGTCAATTTTAGTTTTAGCGCACACTCCAAAAATAGACACTTGCAAACCCATAACAAAAAACCATTTATCAGGAAGCAAAATGTTAATGAATTTTTGTGATAGTAGTTTTGCTATTGGCGAAAGTCATCAAGAAATTGGATTAAGATATATCAAGCAAATCAAACAGCGTAATTGTGAACAGGTTTATGATTCAGAAAACATTATTGTTTGTAGAATTGAAAAAGTGAATAGCTTTTTGCAATTCAGTTTTAATGGTTATGATTCAGAAAATGAGCATTTAAAAACATTAAGTGTAGGCGATGCAAATGAACGTAATTCCAAAATATTAGAACTGTTTGAAAAAGGCAATTCAAAATCTGAAATTGGAAGACTACTAGGTATTTCAGAAGGCACAGTAAGAATCATTTTAAAGAAAAATAATCTTTAAAAATGACTGCCAATACAGTATATGATGTTTTTCTAGCACTTTCCCCAGAAGAGAAGGAGAAATTTATTGTATTGGTAAAGGAACAGGAAGTAAAACCTAAATACGACTTCACAAAGAAAAAAAGCAAAAAAGTCAAATTTACAAAAGAAGATGCTATTGAATATTTGCTTGCAACTGTTTTCAAACCCAAATACTAACATCGTAATTCTCGTAATGGTCGTAAAGACTACGAGGATTACGAATATTACGAATAGTTATGACTGAATTTAAGTATTCATTAGACAAATCGAGTAAAAAGTTTATTTGCCCTAGTTGTGGTAAAAGAAGATTTGTTAGGTATATCAATCAAATTACTAATGAATACCTTGATGAAGCTTATGGAAGATGCGACAGAGAGACAAGTTGTGGTTATCATAATAATCCAAAACAAAATGAGTGCATTGCAATAGTCAATATTGAAAAGATAAATATAATTCCAGATTTTATTGACCCACTATTAGTAAAGCAATTGTCTTGTCCTGAAATAGGTTTACACATAAAGTGTAAAAAAAAATGGAAAAAAGTCAACCTATTTTAGGATTAAGAGTTGCGAGTTCTTTCTCTAT
>JAYTGH010000555.1:0-3572 GCA_043733645.1 Flavobacterium sp.
AATGATGGGCAGCAATTCAGAAGCGCACAGGAAGTTGATATTCCATACCAACCAACGCAAGCTGATTCTTTGATTTTACAAGACACCACCAACTTTAGAGTTTATGAAGTTGCCGGTGGCATTTACAGTCCGCGTTCGTCTTATTTCCATAAATCTATTGGTGGTTATAGTGCGGTTATGCCAAGACGCTTTAAAGAAGTTTATGAATTTGAAATCGAAAAAAGCATGTCGGATTTGGGAAGTATCATCGACCCGAAAACACTTACCATTACCAAAAACCTTCCTGTTCTCAATGCGTTTAATATTAAATATTTGATTGTTGGCACCGAAAAAGGCGATATTCCAATTGTGAATCCGTTTCATAATGGCAATGCATGGTTTGTGAAAGAATTGAGAAAAGTAAATTCGGCAGACGAAGAAATAAAGGAATTTGGCAAGATTGAAACCAAGGACGTTGCTACAATTAATAAGTCTGAAACACAAATATTTAAAAATGTATTTGCAACAAATCCAAATGCCCGCATAATTAAAAATAAATTTATTACAGACAGTCTAACAAAAATAAAACTAGATTTATACAAACCAAACCATTTGATTTACATTTCAAATAATAGTAATGATGGTTTTGCTGTTTTCTCTGAAATCTATTATAAAGATGGCTGGAAAGCAACAATTGACGGGAAAGAAGGCGCTATTTATAAAGTAGATTACACTTTACGTGGGATGGATATTCCAAAAGGCAAACACACTATCGAATTTAAGTTTGAGCCACAGGTTGTAAAAACAGGAAGTACAATTGCGTTGTTTAGTTCTATAGTGATGTTGTTTGTGATTATTGGTGGCGTTTATTTTGATAGAAAAAGGATTCAAAATAGTTAATGTTAATTTTGTAAATTTGATGATTAATTTCAACCAATATGAAGGCAAACAGATTAAATCATGCTCATCCTTCTAAAATGGAAGCTCGTTATATTGATGAGATCAGAAAGATGTCTTCACAACAGCGTTTTGAAAAGCTGATGGCTATTATTGAAATTTCTTATCTTTTGAAAACAGCAAAAAAAATATCAAAATAATTAAGTGAATAGTCAAATAATTGAAATTTGGAAGTACTTTTATTTGAATAAAGTCAAGTATTTGACTATTGGAGGTTTTGCTGTAACTATTTATGGCTATGGTCGAAATACAGGTGATATAGATATATTTATAGAAGATACGGTTGAAAATAGAGAAAATTTAAGAATAGCATTAAAAAAAGCTGGAATTGGAGATTTTGAAAACATAAATACGATGCAATTTATACCCGGCTGGACTGATATTACATTAAATTTTGATTTACGATTAGATATTATGACTTCCGTGAAAGGGCTTGAAGATAGTACTTTTGAGCAACTTTTAGAAAAGGCTTACATTACTGAAATTAACGATATTCCGGTTTATTTTTTAGATTATGAAAATTTGATTAAAGCCAAAAAAGCTACAAATCGTCCAAAAGATATTTTAGATATTGAAGAGTTAGAAAAAATTAATAAAAAATCTAATTCATAAATTTGGAAACTAAACCCAAAAAACTCCTAATCATCACCTACTATTGGCCGCCAGCCGGTGGACCCGGAGTGCAACGTTGGTTAAAGTTTGTCAAATATCTGCCCGATTTTAATATTCAACCGATTGTCTATATTCCCGAAAATCCAACCTATCCAATTATAGATAAAGGTTTGGAAGGCGAAGTTTCGGAGAAAACCATTATCCTAAAAAATAGAATCTTCGAACCTTATGGTTTGGCATCTTTTTTTGGCAAAAACAAAACCAATAAAATCAGCTCCGGCATTATTCCGAATCAAAAAAAGCAATCTTTTCTTGAAAAAACTTTGCTTTGGGTTCGTGGTAATCTTTTTATTCCCGATGCGCGTTTTCTTTGGGTAAAACCATCTATAAAGTATCTGAAAAAATATATTGAAGAAAACCATATTGACACTATAGTAACTTCTGGTCCGCCGCATAGTTTGCATTTAATTGGTTTGCAATTAAAAAAGGAGTTCAATATAAAATGGTTGGCCGATTTTCGTGATCCATGGACAACTATTGGGTATCATAAAGCGCTAAAATTATCTTCATCTGCGGCCAAAAAACACAAAGCTTTAGAGGCAGCAGTGCTCAATTCCGCCGATATAATAATCGTCACAAGTAAAACCACCAAAACCGAGTTTGAAGCAATTACATCGAAACCGATTGAAGTTATTACCAATGGTTATGATGTGGAAAAAATTGAAAAGCAACCGTTAGACGATAAATTCACTTTGGCGCATATTGGTTCATTTCTTTCGGAAAGAAATCCCAAAATACTATGGCAGGTTTTACAAGAATTGGTTGCTGAAAATGCTGACTTCAAAAACGATTTCCGTTTGAAATTAATTGGTGCTACAAGTCAGGAAGTATTGGACACCATTTCTGAATTTCAGCTGAATGCTTATGTTTTGAATTTGGGTTATGTATCGCATCAGGAAGCGGTTGAACATCAACGAAAATCACAGGTTTTGTTATTAATCGAAATCAATTCGTCAGCCACTAAAAGCATCATTCCCGGGAAACTTTTTGAATATATGGTTTCCGAAAGACCAATAATAGCAGTCGGTCCCAAAGGTTCTGATTTTGCCGAAATTATCACTTCAAGCAATACCGGCGTTTTCTTTACATATGATGAAAAGGAAAAACTGAAAGCACTACTTTTGAAATACTATCAGGAATACCAAAACCAAAACCTGAAAGTTCATGCGGTTGGTTTGCAGCGTTATTCGAGAAAAAGCTTGACTGAACAACTTACGAAATTAATTTCATAACATGAAGCAGCTTTTACTTATCAGCTTATTGTTTCTAGCCAAAATGGTTGCTGCTCAAAATATTGCTGTTGCCATAGACATTCCCGAAAAAACTACTTTCGAAAAAGCGATTATTCATTTCAAAGATGGTACAGACATTGAAGGCATCGGAAGGCTGAAAACCATTTTTACTTCTAAAGAAGAAGTTATCATTTTTAAGATTGAAGAAAAAGACAAAGACGAAACCTGGACCTACAAAGACGCAAAGGGAATAACCATTATTTCTGATGAAGGAATTAAAGAATATGAATATTTAAAAGTCACTAAAAACAGCTTTGCCGAATTGTATGAAGTAGTAACAGACGGCAACGTTAAACTGTACAAAAAAATTAAAACATACTCAAAAAACCCTTATAAATTAGTTGTACCAACCATTGCTGTCAATGGTCCGGGCAATGCATCGGGCGGAATGAAAGACATTAACAATCAATATAATAATGGTGTTAATAATAATGATGATGATGCGACTTCCTTAAAGAACGCAAGCTTTTATGTTCAACGGGAAAATGAACTTTATCCCACTAAAATTAAGGACAATTACATAAAATCTTTTGCCGAATACATGAAGGATTGTGATGTACTGGTTGAAAAAGTGAAAAATCACGAATACAACTTCAGTGAGCTGAAAGATTTAGTAGATTATTATAATGCTAACTGCGGGGAATAATTAAAAACCTCTAACTTCGTAAATCG
>JAYTGH010000556.1:0-9612 GCA_043733645.1 Flavobacterium sp.
CAGAAAATCTAAGTTTAGAATATTTGCACTTTTACCAGAAAAAGGCAAGAGACAAAACAATAGCTTTAGTGGCAGGAATTTATGAAAGAGAAAAAAGTGGAGACAGTGCATTAACCACCTTAACTCATGCAAGAATAAAAGGATTTAAAATAAAGTCTAAAATATTCATTGGATGCATGCACTAAAGCCTGTTTTATAAAATCAATTATCCGTTTAAAAAACATGACAAAAGCCGTAAAAATAACTCAAATTTGTATCACAATAAATCTATTGATTGCTGCCTCGATTATAATTCTAATGTATGGATTTAAAGATCTTAAAGGCTTGGTTGGTGACTTTCTGTTGAATTTTGCGATTGGGATAACGGGTTTGTATTTTCAGGGGTATTTATTGGGAATCGGTTGGATTATTATAGTATGGTCAAGTTTTTTAATGAAATGACTGGGATTGCGGGTTTGTTTTTAATTTTACTTTTTGGAATTTTTACAGGTTCGACTGTTGGATTTTTACAAAAATGTATCGATGGATTGGGTTCAGATACTGTCGGAGAAGCTGCTGTTGATTATTATGTAAAACCTTTTTTCTGGATAGTGTTGTTTGGGTTTTTGCCCGCACTTATTACAGGAAGTGTTTTGGGAATCTGCATTAGAAAAAGTAATGCCAACAATAACTAATGTTGTTGTTTAAATTAATGGAGGTTTTATACATGTAACTATAACAGAATTAATAAGGCGTTAATGTAGCTTGCCCGAAACTGACGGAGTAAAACTAAGGATATTTAGAGTGTCCATACTTTGCAAAATCAATCTAATTTTTCTCTAAACTAAAAATAAAATATAACTTTAGTATAAAAATAATAGAAGATATATCCTATTCGCGAAACACTACACAATCTGTAGTAAATCGCAAATGAAATAATACACATTTTGTACCACTTATTTACCTAAATAGATACAAAAATGTAAATTAACTTTCGGCAATAAAACTATTTTACTGCCAAAACTTAATTTCTAAAATAAAAGCAGTATCTTTCACAAAATTTAAAAGCTAAAGTGACAAAAACGATAGAAAATACAATTCCTAGTTACTTCAAATCTATAAACCAAATTTCTAGAGAAAAACTAGGTAACTTAATCAAAGAGGACTTTCCGGAACTTTCGGAAGGTACAATTACCGTTTACCTATCCAAACTGAAAAAAGCAGGAATAATAAATAATCCGGAAAGAGGTATTTATTCCATTACAGACAAACAAATCTTTAATCCGGAAATAAACCAAAACTTAAAAAAGGTTTACAATAAAATCAACAAAGACTTTCCATTTATTGATGTGTGCGTTTGGAATACCAAATGGTTAAACGACTTAATGCGACACCAACCATTTAAAAACTACACCATCATTGAAGTAGAAAAAGAGGCTGAAGAACAAATCTTTAATGCAATAAGCGAATGGAATAAAAATGTGTATTTCAATCCAAATGAGGAAATATTGGAACGCTATATAAGTTCAAATTCAGAAGAAGTTACAATCATTAAAAATTTAGTCACCGAAGCGCCAACTAGTAAAATCAATAAAATAGAAATTCCGACGCTCGAAAAAGTACTAGTAGACATCATCATCGACAAAGAACTTTTTGCGGCCCAACAAGGAGAACTCGATTTCATATACCAATCCGCTTTCAAAAAATACGCAATAAACACCGCGAAAATGAAACGGTATGCCATCAGAAGAAACAAAGAAAGTGAATTAGAAAAAATAATAAGTACAATCTTGGTCAATGATTAACAGCGAAACCCATACCATCGATTGGATTCTCAACTTAAAAAACAAGTTAGGAAAACGTATTGATCCCAAATTAATCGAGAAAGTAATTTGGGCGTTAACGCTATTGGAACAACTACAATTAAACGGATTAAACTTTACATTCAAAGGCGGAACAGCATTGTTATTAGCTACTGAAAAACCAAAACGGTTTTCAATTGACATCGACATAATAACAGAACATTCAGAAAAAGAAATAATAGCCGTACTGCAAAAAACAGTAGACGAAAAAATATTTTTAAGTTGGGAAGACGACAACAACCGTAAACACACACCAGATGCGCCAATAGGACATTTCAAAACCTATTACAAAAGCGTAGTAGATGGCAATATAGAACCTATATTGTTAGATATACTCTATACACCAAATCCATATCCTGAAGTTCGCGAACTGCCAATAAAACACCCATGGTTATCAACTTCAACAGAAGAAACCATAATTACAATGCCAACTTTTGATGCTATTCTTGGCGACAAACTAACAGCATTTGCACCAAAAACAACCGGAATACTATACAGTAAAAACCGTCCGGTAGAAATCATAAAACAGCTATACGATATTGCATTCCTATTCGATAATATCTCTAAATTAGAGATGGTCAGAAGCAGTTACAACAAAGTAGTTCAAGAAGAAATCGGTTTCCGGAAATTAGACATTACAGCAAAAGAAGTGTTAGAGGATACTTGGCATACATGCTATACTTTAGCAGAAAGAGAGGAAAAATCCGAAGATTTCAAACAATTACAACTTGGTGTAAAAAACTTCACCAACTTTACCATAGATAAGTTCACCATTGAAGAGGCAATAATAGCGGCAGCTAAAGTCGCTTACCTAGCCAAATTAATACAATCCGAAAAGGAAATAAAAATCGAAAAGTTTAAAAACCCATTAGAAACAAAAGATTGGCTAATTGAAAACCAACAATACAACAAAATAAGCAAGTTAAAAAAGAACAACCCAGAAGCTTTTTATTATTGGTATAAAGCTCTTTAAAAAATAAATAGCCTATGACTAAGAATTTATTAGATATTCCCACTGAAGAACTTTTAGAAAAATTTGGAAAAGGTAAACATGTTCCTGGTTCAGGAAGTGCTGCAGCATTTCAGGGTATGATTTCTGCAAAATTATTAGTCACAGTTATAAGTCTGACATGCGATAAGAAAAGAGAAAAAAATTATGGTTCTGTTGTGCCGGAGTTACTTAAATTACTCACAAAAATCCAAAAACGCATATTCCCAGAGTTAACGGATTTATTTCACAAGGACTCCTATCATTTTGACAGAGCAATTAAATTCAGAGAAGAGCGTGATAAAGCTGATGACCCTGCAATCGCAACAAACTTAGAACGCCAAGCACAAGATCAACTAAAAATCGCTATTGATATCCCGCTAGATATTGCATCTTTAAACATAGAATTGGCGGAAATGGCCAGCTTTATATTTGATAACGGATGGAAAGCAGTGCGCGGTGATTCTCAAGTAGCATTAAGTGGTGCTGTTTCGGCCATGGCAGGTTGTATTTCAATTATAAATTTAAACTTGTTAACTTTTGGTGGCGATCAATATGCGTACATTACTGAAATTAGTAAAAAAGTTGACATTGTAAAAAAGATACACAAGGAATTAGACGCACAAGCTAATTCAAAGATGGAAGCTCTGGAATTAGAACTAAAAGAACGGTTTCCATTATATAAAGAAGCTTCAGCTATTTTATCAAAAGTAAAATCAAAATTCTACCTCACAGATGCTGAAATAGAAAAAAGTGCAACAGAATTGCAACAATTATTATATAAGCATCAAAAGCTCATTTGGAAAGAGGATAATAGTGATGCTCCATTAAAACTGTTAAACCCAGCACTAGCATTGCAAAAAGTTTTAGGTTACAAGTATTTCTTGATGGATGATATTATATTGGCTAATCAAGAGGATTATACAAATACGGCGGGAATTATAGACCAAAGAGATAGATTAGTTCTTATATCAAAACAATACAGTACTCAAATTCAAAATTTCACAACAGCACATGAATTAGGGCACGCTATACTGCATTCAGAACTAGTTATGCATCGCGACAAACCACTTGATGGTTCCTTACAAGCTGGAACAAGAGGTAAAGAAGAAATACAAGCTGATAAATTTGCTTCCTACTTCCTAATGCCTAGAAAACAGCTTATTAAAGAATTTAAAGAACGATTTCTAACCTCTAAATTTATAATTGACGAGCAATCAGCTTTTAACTTAATAAAAGAAGGGGTGACGAAATTAAAAACACAATGCAAAAACAAAAGAGGACTTGCACGGAAACTAGCCACAGCCCAACGTTACGAAAACCAATCATTCGAGTCACTGGCTAAAGTTTTCAATGTCTCTCCGGAAGCAATGGCTATTCGTCTTGAAGACATTCAGCTTTTAGAATTTTAATTTATTGAAATTCTAAAAAAGTGGAATTAAAATGTTTAAAGTAAACACATTATTTTATAAAAAATAAAAAACAGGCAACTTCTGCCTGTTTTTTTGTGACTACTTTTTTTTCTTTTTCCTTTTAAAAAAGAATTTCTTCTTCTTTTCATTGTCTTGCTTAACACCTTCTTCTATTTCATCATTAGTCCAAATTCTGGCGAACTCTATTTTACTTTTTCTAATAAAATAATGGGATTTACATCCAAAATTCCAATTTCCTATAGACGGTGATAAACTGATAGTTTCACCATCAAATGTCATTTTCCAATCTATAGGCGAAAATGGAGTTACAACCTCATTGTTACAACCACACACACATTTGTGTATGGCTGTACAATAAGTAAGTGAAATATATAATATTCCATCTTCCAATTTTTCAGGAATGAACTCTACAAATTTATGTTGTAACGTCTTCATTTGTCAATTGGGCTACATTTATAGAATAAGTACAATGGTGTTCTTCTCGTAAATCTTGATAAAATCCACAGAGCTTTTTCCATTTAATTACTGCTAAAACGGCATTTAAACAGTTCAATTCTGCAATTTGAATATTAGTATTGTAGTCGTTATTATCTTCTTCTACAAACGAAATTCTATCCGATAAATGGTCGTGTTTGTCAGAGGTTCCGGTAGTAACTCTGACAGTACCAATAAGTACATCGTCAACAGTATTTACACCAAGGCCAACATCAATAAATGAAATACCATTTTTCAATAAATACTGAATAATCATCCTTCTAGAAACATCATTATCAATACAAATAAAAACATGTGTCATGCTTCTTAAATCTTCTAAATTTTCAGAAGTAACATAATAATGATGTGCTGAAATCTTCTTATGAATTTTAGAATACTTGCCGTAATAGTAACCTACTTTCGATTGTACTTTATCCAAATCCTCATTTCCAACAGCACCAGGAGAACGAAAAGCATTATGCTGTGAAAAAACATCACCGTCATAAATATGAATTTCACGTACAGGCGATTTAGAAATCAAATCCAAAATATAAGCGCCTGTTCCACCCAAACCAATTATTGCAATCTTTTGTCCTTTCACTTTTTCATTAATAGCATTGATTTTAGCTCTACTAGAATTGGTGTCAATATATTGGAATACCTCACTTTCGGCAGCTAGTTCTCTTACACGAAAAGTTTTTTCAGTAAGTGTAGCATCCAAGCTTTTTGCCGGAGCAGAAATTATTTTGGCATAAGTAGATACTTTCTCATAATAGTTCGGGTAACCATTTTGTGGTTTATTGGAAAATGAATGATTAATAATAATACCATTTCCTAAATCTTGATTGTGAGACCCATGTTGTATGGCACTAATGATACTACCATCATTATTACAAGGGAATTCTCCAATAAAGTTGATAACATGTGTGCTAGGATTTGTAGTTGTACAGCTATTTGCCAAACTTAATTCACTTACCAAAACACCACGTTTTAGCTCTAGTTGACTAGTAACATAAGGTATTTGGTGGATAAGTAAATATCCACCTTTAACCTCAAGTTCATAACCTTCATCCTGCAATCGTTTAATATCGGGACTATGACTTATTAGTTGCTGTAACATTGAAAACCATTTTATTAATTACGAAAACTTTTGTTCCTTTCACCATACTACCTTCGGGATTTTGTTGTGGTCCTTTGGTATAAGTAACAGTATAAACAGTATCTGGATTATCTTGATAATTTCCAAATGCTAATGCAACAACTTGTTGAAATGTAATGGTTTTTTCGCACCATTGTTTTTCTCTACCATTAACAATAATGATAAACTCATTTACTTCCTGTTTGGAGTAAAACTTCTCTTTGCCAGGTCTAGCCAAATCGACTATTTCTTCATCAACAATCAAATCATCCTCCCAAGGTTTCTTGTTGGATAAATAAATTAAAAAATCATCTGGAATTTTTCCTTGTTTACGGATTTGAGAACCTTTGATATACTGCTTATCAGTATCAAAGTCTTTTCCATCAATAGAATACTTTAGCTTCTGCTTGATATAAAATTGCTCTATACCCGGTCTTGCCAAGTCAACCGTTTCATCATTAAGAATAGCATCATCTTTCCATGGTTCAACTATATCTAAAAATAATTCACAATCAAGAGGCAATCCTCTCAACTCTTTTAATTGTTTACCAGTAATGAACTGCTCAAACCAATCAAATTTTTTGCCTTCAATAATAAGTGTCAATGAAGGTCTTCCTTTTTGGTCATCTTGACCGTTTTCTTTTGTGTACATAATACGTTTTTTTTATAATTATTAATTATTTAGCACTCCAAATCCTTAAAAAACTCACGGAGTTTTGAGTTTCAAGCGGTTTTTGCTGCTAAAAATTTGTTTTTATCAAAAAACATATTAGTTTTACACAACAAAATAGAGGGATACTGAGGTGATAAGCCTAAGTATTTTAAAGTCGACCAACTTAATTCCCTATAACCCAATCCGTACCGCCAAGTTCGATTGGGTTTTTTTTATTTATCATCTCATATTTTTAGTTTCTTAATTACTTTATCTATTTCTTCCATTGGTAATCTGTCATTAACTGTTTTGAGTTGCTCTAACAGAGCAATAGCTTTTGACTTATCCAATATATTTTCTTCTACCAATTTTTCAATAACCCAAATACTACCGTGAACTTCGACACCATGTTCTTTAGCTTCCAATTTCAATTTTCTATCACAGGTAAGTAATGCACAATTAAGTTGAATTGACTTCCAAAGCATTGTTTTATCAGGTAATGATTTCAGGTTTCTCTTTGTTGCAAATTGATTTACTGCGTCTTGCTCTTCATCAGTCAGCATAATTACATTTAACTTTTGTGACCTTTTATAAACTTCAAATTCAACAACCTGATTAGATATTACAATTTCATTATATACAAATGAAGTGGTAGAGATTTCTGCTTTCAAAGCAAAAAACTCCGGTAAAATCTCCAACTGATAGAGATCAAATAGTACACTTACATCTGTAATAATTAATTTCATACCAATAATTTCATTTTACCGCGCAATTGCCAAGCTGTTATACCTGAAAAATAAGCTGCTTCATTAATTGTTAGAACTTCTTTTGCTAAACCTAAATACACCAATCGCTCCATACGAGTTGGTTCTTCTTTACTCCTGTATCTACCAGGTTCACTATTTGGAACATGATAACCTCTTTTTTTATATCCAACATGGAACTTTCTTAAAATAAAATCATTCAATATCCCTAATCGATGTGCTCTATGAAAAATAGCAGTAAAGGATATTCCCCATCGCTCTTTTATAATTTCTAACTCTTTTTGATAAAAGTGAAAACGTTGTTTGTGCAGCTCTTTTTTCGCCATTTCTTCTGGATATAATACAGCACAAGCAAAAACATGACATAATTTTTCCTCTTCGGAATGCTTCAAATCTTTTGAAAAAGTCAATGCGTGATGTGCCAATTCATGCAATGCGGTAAAACGCTTTCTAACCACGTCGTCATTAGCATTATTACTCTTTTTTAATACAATGATTTTTCTATCTCCAACAGTAGCTTTCATACCATCAAAAGCATCACTAACTATAAGGTCAATCACTTTATAACCTTTATCTTCTAGCATTTCAACAACATCTGGTATAGGATCATATCCTAAATTCCACTCCTCTCTCAATTTTTTTGCTGCATCCTCAGCATCTTCGGCAGTCTTAATTTCTTTATCAAAATTAAAATAGTCATACTTCTCATTTAACTGAAGAATATGCTCTAATTCAAAATACCTTTCAAAACAGTCTTTAGCTTTTTCAATAACAGAAGATTCTTCGGTCTTAGATAGCTTTGAACTATATTTCCGAAAATCGATACTCTCAAATTCAACTTTGACAATAGGCACCGAGTAAAAATAATCTATAGAAACATTTAATGAGTTAGCCAAAGCAATTAAAACTTCACTATCTGGCTTCATGACACCTTGCTCATATTTATTCAAAGACTGCTTGCTAACTAGATTATCTAATTTGTCAGCGAGTCCTTGAAGAGACAAACCTGCCATCCTTCTAGCAGATTGTAGTCTATTTGCAAATACATTTTCCATAATTAAAGATTTAAACTATAAGTTTGTTGACAAAAATACAAAAAAAATATTATTTGTCAACAAGTATTTTAAAAATAGTTATAAACAATATCCACATTTCAATCGCCACTCCTACCCAAGCTCCAAAAAATTACTGGCACAGTTTTTAGAAAAAACACGTACGCTTCGCAACTTGCGCCAGTAATTTTTTTCCCAAAGCTTCTTTACATAATGTGGCATTATAGTGCATAAAGAAACACCCTGCTACTATTAAAAATCTCGGATGCACTATAATAACATTATGTAAAAAAGCCGCCACACCCAACGCGCTTGCCAGTGGCTCCAGGACAACTTTTTTCATTGCTTCCTCGCACCAGCCGGCAATAAAAAAAACCTCCTTCGCCACTGTCTTCAACAACGTTCGCTATTTCATAGGAAACTTTACGGTAATACTTACTTTCAAGAACGTTTCCGGTAACTGTTTTTAGCAACTAACTTTTTAAATCGGTAGTGTTTTCATTGCTTTTGTAAGTTCAAAAAATGGCTTTGACCTTTAGTTGTTTGCCTATGGATAAAGCCATTTTTAGAACACACAAGACCAAAAAAGCCAGCAAGAGTATCATTTTTTATTTGCCAGAACGCAAAGAATTAATTGCTTTCACAATAGCCGATGCCATACCGTTACTAAACATAATTTTTCTGATATTGGAACACTAAATCCTGTACATTATTCGTGGCATCAGCTATTAATAAAAGCAATCAGAAACATCCCAATAAGCAAATAAAAAAATGATACCCTTGCTCTGAGTTTCTGCCGACGCACTAGGTAAGTTTTTGCATTGTTTTTTGAAGATGCTTTCCATTTCCATAACATCATTCCGACTGAATACTAAAACCTGATTACTGAACACTATTTCAGCATCCTCAAAAATCAAAAAGTGCAAGAAAGAGTGTAAAATTTCAGTGCCGGATGAAAAGCATTTTCATTATTTGATTTGGTTTTTTCATCCGTCCCTCAAAATTTTACACCCTTTCCAAAGGCGACCATCTTCCACATCAACACTCATTCCTTCAGATTTAATAAGATTAAACAACAACATTTGATTTGGAAATAGCCATCTAAAAAAACAATTCCGATTTTATTGAAATGGCTATTCTCAATCACCTTTAATAAAACAATAAAAACTTCGATTGGATATTCAAAATAAAAAATAAAAAAAAGAGAGCAAAAGTAAGTTCCAGGTTTACAAAAAAGCAAGTTCAAGCCCTACGGGTTTTTGAAAAAATC
>JAYTGH010000557.1:0-3564 GCA_043733645.1 Flavobacterium sp.
GTAGCTTTTGACCATAATACTTTTATTCGTTCTTGGATATCCTCTCTCATTTCCCAATCGTCAATCCTGATTCTGCCTTTATCGTCAGTAGGAACTCCATTTCCAGTGTAAAGACGTTGTTCAAACAATCTTTGGATTTGTTCAATACAACCTTCGTGAACACCTTCGGCTTTCATGATTTTGTATAATAAAGAAATATATAATGGAATTACAGGAATTGCAGAACTAGCTTGTGTTACTAAAGCTTTATTTACTGATACGTAGGCTTTCCCATTTAAAGACTTTAAATCGTCCGTAATTTTGAATGCAGTTGCTTCCAAATCATCTTTGGCTCTACCAATAGTCCCTTTTCGGTATACTGCTTCTGTAACTTCTGGTCCTATATAAGAATAAGCAATAGTTGTTGCTCCATTGGCTAAAACACCTGCATCTTTTAAAGCGTCAATCCACATCTTCCAATCTTCGCCTCCCATTACAACAATTGTATTATCAATATCGTCTTGATTTGCCGGTTCAATAGTGACTTGAGAAACTAAACCCGTGTGAAAATCGACTGTTTTGTTTGAAAATATTTGACCAATTGGTTTTAATACTGAACGATGCAAAACTCCGGTAACAGGATGCAAACGGACAGGCGAAGCCAAACTGTAAATTACCATATCAACCTGACCTAAATCGGCTTTAATCAAATCAATTGTTTGTTGTTTTACTTCATTTGAAAAAGCATCGCCATTAATACTTTTAGCATATAATCCTGCTTTTTCAGCTTCTATTTCAAAAGCAGCGGAATTGTACCAACCCGGAGTTGCTGTTTTACCTTCTGATGGCGGTTTTTCAAAGAAAACTCCAATTGTTCCTGCGTCTGAACCAAAAGCGCTTGTTATTCGTGAAGCCAATCCAAAACCAGTAGAAGCTCCAATTACGAGTACATTTTTTGCGCCATCAATATGCCCTTTAGATTTTACATATTCAATTTGATTTTTGACATTTTGAGCACAGCCTTCAGGATGAGCTGTCAAACAAATAAATCCTCGCATTCTTGGTTCTATAATCATACTATATGTATTTTATGTTAGTTTTTTGTGTTACAAAAGTAATAAATTAGGGTTTCAATTCAACAATGCTTTGGCATGATTAACGGCAGAATCAGAAATATCTTTACCCGAAAGCATCTCGGCAATTTCGATTATTCTTTCATCGTTATTTAGCAATTTCAATTCCGAAACGGTATTTTCTCCCAATACGGTTTTGAAAACTTTATAGTGATTTATTCCTTTAGCTGCAATTTGAGGAAGATGCGTTATGGCAAAAACCTGCATTGTTTTGCTCATATCTCTCATGATTTCTCCCATTTTATTAGCAATTTCTCCCGAAACACCTGTATCAATTTCGTCAAAAATAATAGTTGGTAGTTTAGAATATTGAGACAAAATAGATTTCACAGCAAGCATAATTCTCGACATTTCACCACCGGAAGCCACTTTTTTCAGCAGACCAAAATCGGTTCCTTTATTGGCAGAAAATAAAAACTGAAGGGTGTCTTTTCCGTTATTGTGATAACTGTCAGAAGCAATAATTTCAATTTTGAATCTAACATTTGGCATACCTAATAGATTCAGAATACCAATAAGTTTTTCACTTAAATTAGGAACTGTTTCTCTCCTACTTTGACTTATTTTTGATGCAATTGCGTCCAACTGCAATTCAAAATCTTTGATACTGTTTTCAAGTTTTGCAATATCTTCTTCTAAGGTAGCAACCGAAACAACTTTACCTTCCAAATCCGTTTGAATCTGAATTAATTCTTCTACAGTTAAAACGTTATGCTTCTTCTGAAGATTGTAAATCAGTTGCAATTTTTGATTGATGGCTTCCAATTTTTCAGGATCATTAAAAACCAAATCTGACTCTCGATTTAGTTCTTTCACAATATCATCAAACTCAATTAAAATGATGTTAGTACGTTCAAAAAGCGATTGGTATTCAGTCGAAAAATTAGTGTTTTTTTGAAGTGCTGCTTTGAATTCTTTTAAGTTTTTCAAAACTCCAACTTCTTCTTCGATAGCAATAGCTAAAAGTTTATCTAGATTTTCTTTTATGAACTCAACATTGCTTAACGCTTGATATTGTTGCTCCAATTCTTCTAATTCGCCTGCTTTTAAATTGGCAGATTCCAATTCCTGATACAAAAACTCGTTATAATCTTTCTCTTTTAAAACAGCAGAAAACTCATTTTTCTTAGATTCTAAAGTCGATTTTGCAGAGCGATATTTTTTTAACCTAGACTGAAATTCAATAATTAACTCCTGATTATTAGCAATGGCATCAATAATTTTAAATTGATATTCTTCTTCCGACAACTCTAAAGTTTGATGCTGAGAATGCACATCTATAAGATAAAAACTTAAATCTTGTAGTTGCTGAAGATTAACCGGACTATCATTTACAAAAGCTCTTGATTTTCCGGAAGGCAGAATTTCTCTTCGAATAATGGTTTCTTGTTCGTAATCCAAATCATTGGCTTCAAAGAAAGATTCCAAACTATATTTTCCAATTGAAAAATTAGCTTCTACAATACATTTTTCGTCCTTATTTTTAAGTGAAGATAAATCGGCTCGTTTTCCTAAAACCAAACCCAATGCGCCAAGAAGTATTGATTTCCCTGATCCTGTTTCTCCAGTTATAATTGAAAATCCGTTCGAAAAATCGATATCTAATTTTTCTATTAAGGCAAAATTTTCAATGGATAATGATGAAATCATGTTCAGGAAATGAAGAAAAGTTTAAGTAGTAAATGTACTAATTATAACTTAATAGCTGACCATTTAGCTGTGTTGAGTGGTGACAATTTATTTAAATTATCGATAGTTTCTGTTAATGAGACTTTTGGGCCTCCAGATAATATAGAAACTAACTCGTCAACTTTGGCATCAAAAAACACTCGGGTTAAAAAAGCATTTGGACGAACTGCATACATTTTTGATAGTGTAGTAATTGCACTAATGATCTTATCCTTTGATACTTTTACATCAGCGCTCATAGTATCTAAACCTTCTCTGTGATATTGATACAAAGCTTCTCTATAAGCATCATAAGTTCCCGATAGGACGTCGGTTATTAAGAAATACCTATTTTGATTTCCGTCCGATTGACCCCATCCTTTGTAACCGCCTTGTTGAGCAACAGTCATTATTTGTTGTGCTACTTCATAATTTTTATTTCCACTCATTAAAGAATAAGTATCGGCATCAAAACCAAGAATCATATAACTGTAATAAGCCAAAACGGAAACTAAATTTGAATCAAAATTGGATGGATTAAATTGCAAGTTTTCAAATTCAACATATCGAAAACTAAAATCCTTGTCGTTAAAGTTGAATACCGGCGATTCATAAGTAGAGTTAAAAACCGGTCTTGTTGATTGCACTTGTATAGTTGCGGAGAACTGATTTGATTCGTAGCTGTTCACTATAATAACCATTGAACACTCAATTTTCTCATTTTGTTTGTATTCGTCTCCTGTCCAATCAGTTTTATTTACAAAATCACTTATAGAAGTTTTTA
>JAYTGH010000558.1:0-9593 GCA_043733645.1 Flavobacterium sp.
CCATTTGTGGCAGCATACCTTACCAAAGGTTTTCCATCATTACGTTCAAAATGGTTTTTTGAACATAAAAAGTGGGTGAAAATCATACCTCGTGACGCTTACACGTATTTTGAGTACCAATTCTTCGATGGTGAAGGAAAGGAAATCAAACAATAAAAAAACCGCCTTTCGTGAGATTGGCGGTTTTTTTGTGTCTTTTTTTGAAGCTATTTCCGGCTTTCCACTACAATCTTTTTGTAAAAACAAAAAGGATTTTCGTTGCAATCCGGGCTAGGGGTTTGCTTTAATTTTCATATCTTTGAGTTTCAAAGTATTCATTATGAAGCAATTCTACATTCTTTTTATTTTTGCAGTTATAAGATTTGCTGCTTCTGCACAAACAATAAATATTCCTGATATAAATTTCAAGGCAAAATTGATTGCTGGTGGTATTGATACGAATACGGATGGCGAGATTCAACAAAGTGAAGCGTTGAGCGTTACCGGACTCTACTTAGACTCTTCTAACATAAGTTCTTTAGAAGGAATTCAAAGTTTTTCAAATGTTACTTCATTATGGTGTTCCTACAATCCTTTAACCGAAATAAATCTATGCGGAACGGCGGTTAGCTTCTTAGTTTGTAGTGATAATCCAAATTTAACCACTATCAATTTAAAAAACAATGTAATTTCACAAACGATTTGGACGGAACCACCGTTGGCTCCTTTTATTGTAGAGAACTTACCTGCGTTGCAATACATCTGCGCTGATGCTGGTGAAATGGGAGAAGCTTATGCTTTTACTCTGGCAACAACCAACACTATAACTTTCACTTCTGATTGCGATACGACAAACTGTTCCAGTTTATTGAATACTTCAAGTCAAGTTCAAGATTTAGCCTTTTCTATTTATCCTAATCCTGCCACTACAGTGTTGAATATTAATCTGAACGCAGAAATAAAATCAGTTACTATTTATAATACCTTAGGTCAAATGGTGCAAGAAAATGTAAGTCCAACTAAAACCACAGATGTTTCGGGATTAAAAACAGGAAGTTACTTTATTAAGATTATAAGTGATAAAGGAACTGCAAGTTCTAAGTTTATAAAAGAGTAATCCTGAAATTATGAGGTATATAAAACCGCGAATCGTACGAGAGGCGGTTTTTTTGTGGGTTGTACTGACCCAGTGAAATACGGCGTGAGAAGTAACGGACGAGTTAAGAGAACGGTCAAGCGAGTCAGTTAAACTATCTAAAGAGTATTGTCAACTATGATTAACCTTGCCGTACCCCTCTCAAAAGAGAGAGAAAAGCAAAGGAATTGTGGTATTTAGTTTCTAACAACTTAAAATATGACCCGTAATTATAAAAATAAAAAAGCTGAAGGTAAAATTCAATGCTTGTTTTAAACAATATTAGATGCAAACTTATAAGCAGAGTTTTCGCTATTGTAAACAGAGAAACTCCATATCATCTGACTCTTATTTATTCTTACAAAAATAAAAATAACTTATCGTTCAAAAAAAAGCTGCTGACGAACCTTTTAATTTGTCCGCACGAATCAATCAGTTTGTCCGCATGAATCAATCCGTTTGTGCTGACGAACTGATTGATTCATGCGGTGCTTTTTGAACCCCTGTATTTACTGGTGTTCCCGAGGGTAAAAAAAGTGGTTTCAGAATTGTGCAGGCTCATTAGTTTTTGTAGGAAAAAATTAGACAGGATATCATCATAATAGTTATATTTGAGAAACAAAAACTTTCATTTAACAGCTTCACCGCGCGAACTAATCCTTAATTATCTCTATCTTCCTCCTAATATCATTCCCATATTCATCTTTCACCGTGATGTAATGAATTCCCGTTTCGGCTTCAATCTGCATTTCGTGAAAGGTTTGGGTTGTTCCTTGTAATTACCGCATTATATTATAAATTTAAAATAAAATGATATAACCTATTGCTACTGATTGTAAAGTAAATTTGTATCTCTGTCGATACGAAGACGAGGGATGACAGTTCGTCGAGGAGGCTGTAAAAGGGCATGTATTTTCCATCCCTTCGTACATGTAATAACCTAAGGTCAGCACTATATGTGGAAACTAATCAGCTACACGGCGGTTCGACAGCAATTAAGTTCTCCTGTTATAAACGGGAGAATTTTTTTAATCCTTCGCTTCGATGCTTCGACTTAGCTCAGCACAGGCTTAGCTCAGGGTGACAAATTAGTCTTTAATTATCTCAATCTTCCTCCTAATATCATTCCCATACTCATCTTCCACCGTGATGTAATGAATTCTTGATTGGGTTTCTATTTTCATTAACGCTAATGTATACAAAAATAAAGGTGCAATGATACGCGTAGCAGAATGATTTATTGTTAGTAACCAAAAAATGAAAAATGGCAATAAATAAAAATTTCGCAAATCATTAAAATAAAGTTTAAGCGGATAATAAATCAAAATAAATAAAGCAAGTAAACCTAAAACTCCATGTTCTGATACTAATCTTGTAATTTCGCTATGCGTTGAAACGTCTATATTGTAATTAATTTTTCTGATCTCTTTACCTTTTCCAGGTCCAATTCCTAATATTGGGTTTTCAATAAAATTTTTAATATCCGATTTTATCTGAATATATCTACCATCTTTTTTAAAGGTATTAATAGAATTCACTACTTCAAAATTTGTATATCTTTTGAGCAAAGAGTTTTCAGTTTGACAGGCAGTAATTATAAAAATCGATGTAAGTGTAAATAATGATAAGCCTATTTTTCTATTTAATTTGGAATGCCTATTTTTACTTATAAATATTGACAAAAACAACATTAAAATTACAATTAATCCAGTTGCCATACCTCCACGAGAAAAAGTTAACAATCCCCTATAAAAAATGATGCTAAAAATAATTATATTAAAATAAAACATTTTTTTATTGTCTCCGATAACTATTTTTAATCCATAAATAAATAAGCCCAAACCCAACGTTGTAGACATCTGGTTTGGAGCATAATCTCCAGAAAAATAAAAATTAGAATTGAGCGGACTTATGCTGTAAAAATTATTGGAATACTTTAAAATTAAATAAATACAAGAAGCAAATATCGGAAGTGCCATTAAGCTTAATATCATATTAATCTGTTTTGGTGAAATTTTTCTTCTATAGCTATATAATGCTAAAATTCCAAGACAAATTGGTCCTAAAATTTCAAAGAAAATTTTCCTCCTAAAATCTCCATCTAAATACATAAATGACAAAAACAATGAAGGCAAAAGCAATACTAAATAAATCCAATAGGGATTCTTAATTTTTGGAAGTCCACTATAGAAAAATCCCAAAAAGGTGAAAAACAACATCGAATACTTCCCTAACTCATGAAAAGGATTCCCGTTAGTTGTTCTAAAAAAAACTTCGCTTCCAGCTATGTAAGCTATAACATAAAGTATTTCATTGTTTTTATTTTTGTTTTTAACGACAATATAAAAACCCGTTAAAAAAACCAATAGAACATAAATTCTAGATAAAGAAGGATTAAAAGCTACTAAACCACCAATTCCTATGTGAAGTAGTGTCAGGTATATTTGGTTTTTTTCATTCATCGAAGTATATTGTAATACAAATATATTTAAAAGATATTCTTATTAAATGTAATTTTGAAAAGCTTTTAATATTTAATTTTTATGGATTTACTTAATAAAAACAAAAGTTTCAATTTCATTTTGCTGCTCTTTTTTGTTTTACTCCCTTTTGTTTTTTTTAGTTCAATATTAGATCCTTTCTTATTAGCAAGGCAATTATTAACTACTGTTTTTTTGTTTTTTGTCTTATTTTTTTTATTATTAAAAAATAAAGACATTCCGTTTTTTAGAGTGGATATAACCTTTTTATCCTTTTTAGGTTTTATTGTTTTTAGTTTCTTTTCGTTTTCAAAATCTCAAGTACCCGATTTGAGTCATGCAGCCTTATCTAAATATATGATCTTTCTGCTGTTTTTTATGCTAATGAGACATTTGATACTGAATGATTTAATTGAGATTAACAGTATAACATCCTACGTAACTCTATTTGGTTTGTTGTCAATAATCATTGCTTCATTGGCTTTCGCTAATAAAACTATCGATGGTCAAAATTTATTTAAACAAGTAAATATTATTAGTGGCACATTTGGCAACAAGAACTTTTTAACTTCAATTTTGTTTTTTTGTTTGCCTTTTTATTTCATTGGGACTTCAATGTCAAAAAAAATAAGAATCGTATCAATTCTTGCAATTGTTTTTACTGTCGTGCTGCTTTTGCTGTTGAGAACAAGGACGGTAATAATCGCATTAAGCCTTTATTTATTTTTGGTACTTTTACTTCAAATAAGAAATACGTTTTCCAAAAAAATTCTCAAAAGGATTTTATTACTATCAATAATAGTACTAATTATTAGTGCTTTTTATTTGTCTTCAATTAAAAGTAATTTTCATTCTTCATCAGATATAAAAACACAATATTTATATAGATTGCTTTCTTCGGATACTTTTTTCTCAAGATTAGAATATTGGCAACAATCAATATATATCATAAAAGACAATTTTTTTAATGGCATAGGCGTTGGAAATTGGATTGTAACTTATCCGAAATATGGACTATATCACTTTTCAGAGATAGATATTAAAAATGGATGGATGATAGTGAGTAATCCGCACAATGATTTTTTGATGCTTCTTTCTGAGATAGGTATTTTTGGGTTTTTATGTTATTTGGGAATTTTTATAACTATCCTTTATCAGGCCCATTGGCTTTTAAAAAATGAGGTGGATAGTAGCGAGCAGAAAAATGCGGGTTATTTTTTGATTTTTATTATTTGCTATCCGATTATTGCCTTTTTTGATTTTCCTATAACCCGCGTTGAACATCAGATAGTGTTGTTGATTGTGTTTTCAATCATCAATGCCAAGTATTTAAAGGCTAATTGCATTAAAGGATATAATATTTCTTCACGTTATATTTATCTATTCAGCTTTTGTTTGTTGATTTATTCTTCGATACTATTATTTTATAGAATGTCTGGTGAAAAACATTTACTTAAAGCTTTGGAAGCAGAAAAAAGATTAGATAATGAAACCGCCATTTTTGAATTTAATAGAGCCAAAAACACTTTTTTTACAACCGATAATTATGCTATTCCGCTTGATTGGCATATTGGTAAAGCGCATTATAATGAGGGTAATTTTAAAGAAAGTCTGGATTATTTTATTGATGCTTACACTATTAATCCATACAATATCATAGTTAAAAATGATTTGGGATCTACCTACATTAAAAATGAAAGGGTTGCCGACGGTGTAAAGCTATACAAAGAAGCATTGATTGTTTCTCCGCAGTATGAAGATGCCAGAATAAACCTTGCGGCGACTTATTATAATGCTAAAGAATATGAAATTGCTTTTGAAACAATAGACCAGTGCAGCATTACCTCTAAAAACAATTCCTATCGGCAGATTTTACTTCCTATTGTTGAGAAGAAATTAAATACAACCCTCATCAGTATAAACAGTTCTCTTTTAAACAATTATCTAAAATCAAAAATTAAGACTGAAAAAGACCTTTTGGCTCTGTATTTTGATTACAAGAAAAATAATCTTATCTTCGATAAATACATTCAATCACTAATAAACTGAAAATGAAAAAAATACTACTCCTTTTTTCTATCATTTTTTCTAATTTTATAATAGCTCAATCAATTATATCTGTTACACCAAATAATGGTAATAGAGGTCAACAAGACCTTGAAGTTACCATTACTACACAGGATATTGATTTTTCGGTGACATCACCCATAGTAGATGCTTCTTTCATTGATCAATTTGGCAATATCCTTCCTGCTGACTGGACAGGCGAATTTTATTATGCGAACGAACTCCGCGCCAGCTTCTCAATTCCAGGATATGCCGCCCCGGGTTTATATGACTTAAGTCTGGCAGAAGTCAATGGTGATTTCACCCTGACGTTACCCAATGCTTTCACCGTAAACAATGCTTATACCTATTCTATTCAAGGGAATGTTCGTTATGATAGTAATAGTAATGGTTGTGATGCTTCTGACATCAGTGTTCCAGCCCAAAAAATACGCTTTACTAATGGCTCAGCTATTGGCTATATATATGCTTTCACTGGCTTCTATAATTATTATGATGTTCAGGCGGGCAATAATAGTTTTACCCCCATCTTACAAAACCCTACTTATTTTACAGTCTCTCCTCCGAGTGCAAGTGTCGTTTTATCTACATCAAATAATGTATTTACTCAAGATTTCTGTATTTCTCCAAATGGCACACATAATGATTTGGAAGTAAGTATATACCCATATGGCTCTGCACGTCCTGGTTTTGATGCGACTTATTTAGTATCATATAAAAATAATGGAACTCAATCTCAAAATGGTACCATAAAACTAAGTTTTGATGATAGTATTATGGATTTAGTTACCGCAGACCCTGCTATAGGCAGTCAGGGCACAAATGCTTTAAACTGGAGCTTCAGTAATTTGCAGCCTTTTGAAAAAAGAGAGATCTTGGTAACCATGAATCTCAATTCTGCTATAGAGAATCCACCGGTTAATGTTGGAAATAGTTTATATTTCAATGCTGCCGTGAATGGCGCTACCGATGAAACACCAATAGATAACTTTGCAAATTTATACCAAACCGTTGTTGCTTCACTTGATCCAAACGATAAAACCTGTGCAGAAGGCCATTCCCTTCCAATTAGTGAAGTTGGAAAGTATCTGCATTATATAATTCATTTTGAAAACTCTGGTACAGCAAATGCCGAAAACATAGTGGTTAGTGATCTTATTGATACTAGTAAGTTTGATGTAAGCACATTGGTCCCTTTATCTGGTAGTGCTTCATTTACTACAAAAATTTCAAACACTAATTTGGTTGAATTTATATTTGAAAACATTAATCTGCCTTTTGATGATGCCAATAATGACGGTTATGTAGCTTTCAAAATCAAATCGCTCCCAACCCTTGTTGAAGGTGATGATATCAATAATTCAGCAAACATCTATTTTGATTATAATGCACCTATTATCACAAACATGAATACCGTCAATGTATTTAATCCGCTCGCGACAACTGATTTTGAATTTGGTAGCGTTTATACCCTATCGCCCGTTCCAGCTAAAAACAACTTAACAATTACGGCTAAAAAAGATGTAGTAATGAATTCGATTACCATTTATAATACACTTGGGCAACTGGTTCAGGTAATAACCAATCCAACTGAAACTATCGATATTTCAGGATTAAAAACGGGAAGTTACTTTATTAAGGTTATAAGCGATGAAGGAACATCAAGTTCGAAGTTTATAAAGGAATAAAAACAAAATCCCCGATTACTCGGGGATTTTTTAATCCTTAACAATCTCAATCTTCCTCCTAATATCATTGCCAAATTCATCTTCTACCGTGATGTAATGAATTCCTGTTTCAGCTTCAATTTGCATTTCGTGAAAGGTTTGCGTGGTGCCTTTGTAGACATTATCTACATACCAATAGAGCTTGGCTTCTTTGTTGGAATGCGCTACTTTTAAAATTACCGGCTGAATCTTACTGTTGAAATCCTTGACTAGATAAATTTTGCTGTTTGTTTTTGGATAAATAAAATCCATTGAAGCCTGTTGATTTTGCTGGCAGTCGTCCCTAAATGGCGGCAAGGGTTTGTAATCTATATGCAGGCTTTTATAATACCATTCCATAACCGGTGGCAGCACAAACCATTTTTTTGTTAACATATTATCTACATTTTCGCAACTGCTGTTTACCCGAAACTGTTCCGTCGCATCTAAATGCACCAATTTATGATAGGCACAAACCGAAGTCTTCATTCCTTTTCTGGGAATCAATTGCCTGATTTTAGGGCAGTCATCCTGTGCTAAATGTCCGCTTAACGCACATACATCAGCATATTGCAAATCGTTTAACGGTGTTTGAAACCATTTTTTTCGCGGAAGCAAATTGAAAACATCAAATAAAATTGGCGCTGCACTTCCTACTCCGGTCAACTCCGGTCTTCCTTCGCCATTGGCATTGCCTACCCAAACGCCAACCACATAACGCGAGTTGGTTCCAATAGCCCACGCATCGCGATTCCCGAAACTGGTTCCGGTTTTCCATGCTAATTCTAATGAAGAGTCATAAAACTTCCAGGCTTCATCGCCTTCGGGACGATTAACTTCCTTCATCGCATTGTATGTTAGAAAAATGGAACCTGCACCTAAGATTGTTTTTTGAAAGCTATCCTCTCCATAATACTGCTGAAAGCCGTTTACATAATTGAGTTCAGCAAACTCTTTGGTTCGGTATTTCCCATCAGAAGCATTGAAGTAATTTAGTGTTGATGACAGGTTAGCATAGGTTCGGCACAAATCCCAAAGATTGCTTTCGGCACCACCAAGAATTAGCGACAAGCCATAATGATCAGGATGTTTGTTGATGTTTCTGAGTTTGAATTTCTGCAACAATTCATAAAAATTATTCACGCCGTGTTCCTGCAACATCAGTACGGCCGGAATATTCAGTGAACGCGACAAAGCTCTTTGCGCGGGAACTGCTCCATCAAAAGAATGATTAAAATTCTCAGGCGTATAGCCCGAAATCTGCGTTGGAATATCGGCAACCAACGTATTAGGCAAAATCTCTCCTTCATCTAACATCGAAGCAAACAAAAGCGGTTTTAGAATACTTCCGGTACTTCGCGGTGCCGAAATAACATCTACATCTTTGTCATGGTCTTTATCCGTTGGCGAATTCCCAACATAGCTAATAATATTTCGGTTTTGGATATCGATAACAATCACAGCCAAATTATGAACCTCGTTTTGCTTGTACTGATTGTAATACTGATTTGCAATTTGGTTCACGCGATTTTGGAGTGAAATATCAACTGTGGTTTTAATTCGTTTACCTTCATCGGTTTTGGCTACGCGTTGTAATAAATGCGGCGCAATTTGCGGAACGGTATACGGCTTTTGTGGCAACGGTTCTGTAATTGACAATTGATAGGTAAGCTTATCAATTATTTTTTCGTTGTATAATTTCAATAGTAATCCGTTCCTTTTTTTAAGCAATTTGATTTGATTTTTACCCGGATAAATCAAGCTTGGTGCATTGGGTAAAACGGCTAAAGTTGCGCTTTCTGCCCAAGACAATTGATGCGATTGCACTCCGAAATACCGCCAGGAAGCCATTTCTAAACCAACAACATTTCCGCCAAAAGGCGCATGTGCGGCGTATAATTCGAGGATTTTTTCTTTGGAACAACGCAATTCTAATCGGGTTGCCAAAATCATTTCGATTCCTTTTTCGAAATAGGTTCGCTTTTTGTTTTTGCGTGCTAAACGAATAACCTGCTGTGTTAATGTACTTCCGCCACGAACCACTTTTCCGGCATTTCTGTTTTGTTGAAATGCCTTGAACATTGCGACAGGATTAAAACCGGGATGATAGTAAAAATGCTCATCTTCAAAATAGACAATGCATTTTTTGAACTTATCGGGAACGCTGTCTTTTGCCGGAAAACGCCATTGACCATCACGGGCAATTTTAGCAGCCAATAATTCGCC
>JAYTGH010000559.1:0-3550 GCA_043733645.1 Flavobacterium sp.
GATATGACAGAGCAACAAATCGGAGATCACTATCCAAGTGGCGTTTACAACGTTGTTGTAACACAAGGAGCGGATGTTAAAACACTTCGCGTGATTAAACGATAAGTAATCTATTAATAAAAATAAAAAGACCTTCGAGAAATCGAGGGTCTTTTTTTATAGCTGACCTTTAGATAAGCAACAACGTTTAACGTGCCTCAGCTAGCCGCTGTTACTACTTTGGTTCTTGTGCTAACTTGAGCACCTAAACTTTGCCAGCTTCGACGTCGAATTCTACTTTCTTTTTCTAAAATGGTTCTCAATACTTTGTGGCAAACTTTTTTTGAAAATCATTTTGACACACTTTTTGTGACACACTTTATTTTGAAATCACTTTGACACACTTTTTGTGACAATCTTTATTTTGAAATCACTTTGTCACACTTTTCAATTTCCACTTTTCTGTTGACTGTTGTATGTTGTAGGTTCTTTGTTGTCTGTTAGGGATTTAAGTGAGGCGGTATGATTAAAAAATATAGGAAGGGGATTTTATTTTTGTAAATCTCTTAGTTCCATCAAATATATTAATGTTCAGCCTTATGTGCGAAGTTTTTAAAATAATTTCAAGATTTGTTAAATAAATTATTAATTATTTGGTTATTTAAATAAAATAACGAGTACTTTTGTTACTCGTTTTTTATTTGTTAGATATGTTAGAATCACTAATCACCTCTAAAACTCGTCTTCGGATATTGATAAAATTTTTTATCAATGTAGCCAATAATGGTCACTTAAGAGGATTGGCTGATGAAATGCATGAGTCCACGAATGCTATTCGTAAAGAATTGAATAATCTTTCAGAAGCTGGTTATTTGGAGAAAGCGACTGTTCAGAATAGGGTTAGTTACAAAGCAAACAGTAATCATCCATTATTTGCTGCACTTCAAAAAATTATTCACCAGCACATAGGATTAGATTCTATAGTTACTACTATTATTGATCGTATGGGAGATGTGAAAAAGATTGTTGTGGTTGGTGATTATGCTAATGGAAAAGATACAGGAGTTATTGAAGTTATTTTGCTAGGTGACGAATTAAAAATGGATTATATAGCTCAGCTCTCTGAAAAAATTGAAAAAAAAATAAAGCGGAAGGTCAGTTTTACTTCTTTGTCTAATTTTGATGGGAAAGGGCTTGTTTTATATGAAATCTAATGCTAACTTAATTATTATTGTATGCCTTGGTATGTATTATATACTAAACCCCGACAAGAAAAGAAAGTTGCTGATGGACTTATTGCAATAGGAATTACCGCTTATTGTCCTTTGGTTACTACAATAAAACAATGGTCGGACAGAAAAAAAAAAGTTGAAGTGCCGTTAATCGCATCGTATGTGTTCGTTAGCATAGATGAGCATCAACGAGAAGAAGTTTTTAAGGTTTCGGGTATTGTTAGGTATTTGTTTTGGTTGGGAAAACCAGCAGTAGTAAGAAGTATCGAAATAGAAATCCTCAAAAGTTCTTTAGAAGGTGTAATAGATTCTTTTGCAATAGAAGAAATTAAAAAAGATTATCATATTATACTTGACAACGGGCCTTTTAAAGGTGCTGAGGGTATAGTTAAACATTTGAATAAAAACAGTATTCAATTGTTATTAGTGGACTTGGGTTTTCTGATAACAATAAATAGATAGAAAAATTGTTTTTTAAATATTGTAGGTTGGTTCATTGGGACTGACAGGGCGAAGCCGTAATTTTTTTATTCACTTTGAAAAAAATAATTTTAATATCTGGTGTCAAAGGATTTTTAGGAAGTAATTTGTTTTACTTTTTAAAAAATAACTATATCATATATGGAATTGGTAGTATTGCTGAACATTGGAATGGGATAGAGGTATTTTCATCATTTGAAATTGATGAACTAAAAGTAGTTCCCGATTTTTTGATTCTTTGTCATGCTGCTATTTCGTCTGGTCAAACATCCCAATCAAATCAATTATTGTTTGATGTTAATGTTAAGTTAACCGAAAATATTACTAAAAAATTTACTAGTTCAAAAATAATTTATCTATCTACCGCTTCAATTTATGATTCAAATTTTGATTTAATTAAAGAAACAGCTGCGATTAATCCTAAAACAGATTATGCCATTTCTAAACTCTGGGCTGAATTACTTATTTCTAAGAACCCAAATTCAGTAATTGTTAGATTGTCATCTCTTTATGGAAAAGATATGAAAGAGAATACAATAGTTCCAAATTACATTAACCAAGCTCTAAGAAATGGAGTAATAGAAGTTTGGGGAAATGGAGAAAGAAAACAAAATTATATTCATGTTAATGATGTTTGTGAATTTATTTTCGCTGTAATCACAAATTTTGAATATGTCAAAGGGAAGGTTCTTTTAGCAGTAAGTAAAAGTGAATACTCAAATAATGAATTGGCTGAAATAATCTCCGAAGCAACAAACTCTAAAATTGAATACATTAATGATGATTCCTCAAAATCATTAACTTATAATAATGATTTATCTTGTAAACTTTTAGGGTGGTCGCCGAAATCAAAATTCAAAGAAGAAATTTATAATTATATTAGATGGAAAAAAGAACAGTATTAGTAACTGGAATTGGAGGTAATGTAGGCCAAGGAATTTTAAGAAACATTATTTCCTTAAATTTACCCATCCGACTTATCGGAATTGATATTTCTAGTTTTACATCTGGTAATCATCTTTGTGATTATACTTATGTTGTTCCGTATTCTTATGATAAGAATTATATTCCTACTCTTCAAAAAATCATTAATAAAGAAAAAGTAGATCTAGTAATACCCTCGACCGATTATGAAGTGTATTATTTATCAAAGAACAAAAAAATATTAAATTCCAAAATTCTAGCCAGCGCTTGTGCGACTGCCAAAATTTATCTTGATAAATATGAAACGTATAATTATTTGAGTAAAAATAACATTCCTTTTGCTAAGTCATGGATTCCAAAAGAATATGATTTTTCTGAAAAAGAAATCATTGCAAAACCAAGGCAAGGTAGAGGGTCCAGGGGAATTTTGCTAAATCCTGAGAATCCATTGGAATTATCTAATGAATATATGATTCAGCCTCTTTATAAAGGAATTGAAATTACTACTGCCGTTTATGTTACTAAGGAACAAAAATTACATGGTTTGTTTACTATGGAGCGGACTTTAACAAATGGAACTACTACAGAATCTAAAGTTGTTTTTGACTATGATGACTATATGAAAAATATCGCTCAAAAAATGATTGATTTAGGGGGGATAGTTGGGAGTTTTAATATTCAGAGTATAGTCACTGAAGATAAAAAAATAATTCCGTTTGAAATTAATTGTAGAATTTCAGGCACTAATTCTATAAGACATAATTTAGGATTTCAAGATGTAAAATATGGTATTCAAGAATATTTATTGAATTTAATTCCTGACCAACCTAACCCTAAATTGGGTATTGCAACTAGAATTCTTATGGATGTTATTTATCCAAATTGTAATGATTTTGATAGCCTGAATACTAACAACATAGCACATTTTATTTATT
>JAYTGH010000560.1:0-3546 GCA_043733645.1 Flavobacterium sp.
TTTCCATTGTTTTAAATGATTGCCATCCATTACCATTTCTGGGTTTAGTGCTAAATCTATTCGTTTCAAATTATGCAATTTCTCCAGTATGATAAAGAAAAAACTATCTGTTTCCTGCTCGTCATAAATAGATTGCAATTCGGTTCTGAAAATGTCTTTGTAGCTTTTGAGTTGCATTTACTACTGTTTAATTGCGTATTATTCCATTATTGATTCCTACTTGTAACGTATATATGCCGTATATATGCCGTATATATGCCGTATATATGTCGTATATATGTCGTGTATATGTCGTATAATAAGTACTATAGATACCTGGTAGATTACAGCCTCATATATTCTTTATCATCCACACTGGGCAGGTAGTGTGACCCGTATTTCCCATAGGCGCACAAAGATATTCAAAACCAGCTTTCTTGTATAAATATTGTGCTGTTAGCATTTCGGGTAAAGTTTCTAAGTAACACTTTTCATAATCCAATTGAGCAGCTTCCTGCAAACATTTTTGTATCATTTGAAAACCAATTCCTTTGCCTCTGGCTTCCTGCAGAAAATACATTTTTTGTAATTCACAGATGTTCTCTGTCGAGCTTTCCAATTGCGAAACACCAGCGCCACCAATGATTTTACCAGCACTTTCAACTACAAAATAAGTGGCTCGTGGTTTGTCATAAGCTTCAAACATAAAATCCAATTGCGTATCTGCAAAAGCGGTTCCTACTTTCGGAAAATTATCTGCAATAAAAACTTCACGAATAACCGCTGCAATTTGTTGGTTATCTTCCTTTTTGATTTCTCTTATTACGATGCCATTCATTCTAAAAGTAATATCTTATTTTTGTGATGTGAAGATACATGAAATTTATATAAAACGTTGCATAGAGTTAGCCAAAAATGGCTTAGGAACAACCTATCTAAATCCATTAGTTGGCTGTGTCATTGTCTACAATAATGAAATAATTGGCGAAGGTTGGCACCGAAAATCAGGAGAACCACATGCCGAAGTCAATGCGATAAACTTGGTAAAAGATAAATCTTTATTATCAAAAGCTACTATCTATGTTTCATTAGAACCATGCAGCCATTATGGGAAAACGCCACCGTGTTGCGATTTAATTATCAAGCATAAAATTCCAAATGTAGTTGTAGGAACCATCGACCCAAACAGCAAAGTAGCCGGAAGCGGAATTAAAAGATTACAGGAAAATGGCGCCAATGTTACTGTTGGTATTCTCGAAAAAGAATGCAACGAATTGAACAAGCGCTTTTTCACTTTTCACAATAAAAAACGTCCTTATATCATACTGAAATGGGCAGAAAGTAAGGATGGATTTATTGCACCTTTGACCAAAGATAAGCAAGAACCCGTTTGGATTTCCAATGAATTTTCGAGACAATTGGTTCATCAATGGCGAAGCGAAGAACAGGCAATTTTGGTAGGAACTACTACAGTTTTAGACGATAATCCAAAATTGGATGTTCGGGATTGGAAAGGTGAAAATCCGATACGAATTGTTTTAGACAGAACTGGAAAAATAACCAATGATTATTTTGTTAAAGACGAAAAAATAAAAACCATCATCATAACCGAGCAAGAAAATTTAACATCTAATGAAAATTGTATTTATGAAAGTGCTATCTTTGATATCCCGCTAACCAAAACCATTGCCGATATTTCGTATAAATACGGCATTCAATCTATACTAATTGAAGGCGGAAAACAAACGATTCAAGCTTTTATAGATGATAATCTTTGGGATGAAGCTAGAATTTTTGTAGGCAACATTCATTTAAAAAATGGCATAAAGTCACCCTTTTTAAATGGAAATTTCAAAACAAAAAGAATCAAGGACGACGAACTTAAACTTTATTTCAACCATGATTAACACTGTAATTTTCGATTTTGGAGATGTTTTTATCAATCTTAGAAAAGAACATTCCATTGAAGAGTTTAAAAAATTAGGATTGGATGGACCAAATGAAGATTTGTTAGCTCACAATGACTTATTTGAAAAAGGAAAAATAACGGAATTGGAATTCATAAATTGCTTTTTAAAATATATTCCAAATTCCAATATTCAGGAAATTACAAAAGCATGGAACTCCATAATAGGTGATTTTCCACTAGAAAGATTGGAGTTTTTACAGCTGCTTTCGTCAAGATACCGGTTGTTCTTGTTAACCAATACGGATTCAATTCACATTAGCCGTTTTGAACACAAAGTAGGCATGTCTTTTTATTCTGATTTTTACCGTTGTTTTGAAAAAGTATATTACTCCTATGAAATGGGAATGCGTAAACCAGATGCCGAAATTTTCAATACCATAATACGTAAACATGATTTATCACCAAAACGTACCTTGTTTGTTGATGATAAAAAAGAGAATACTGATGCCGCCGAATCTCTGGGATTACATGTTTGGAACTTAAAAGTTGGTGAAGAAGATGTTGTCGATTTGTTTGATCAAAAGCACTTGCCACTATAGTTTTGGAAATTAAGGACACTTTTAAAACCATCGCTTCTCCTTCTACAGAAATTCTTTTTAAAGAAAAAAACAGCAAGTTTTTTGGCTATGCTTTTCCTGTAACTACTGAAGAAAAAATCAAATCACATTTAGAAAAATTACGGAAGCAACACTCAGGCGCTGGTCACTTTTGCTATGCTTTTCAAATCGGAACTGATACTATATATTTTCGTGCCAATGATGACGACGAACCAAGCAATTCGGCAGGAATGCCAATATATGGACAAATTCTATCTTTTGAGTTAACCAATGTTTTAGTAGTGGTTGTTCGGTTTTTTGGTGGAGTGAAATTAGGCGTTGGCGGTTTAATATCTGCTTATAAAACTGCCGCTCAAATGGCTTTGGAAGAAGCTGAAATCATTGAAAAAACAATAGACATTCAGTACCAAATTTCCTTTGATTACAAAAACATGAATAAAGTAATGAGAATCATTAAAGAGAAAAACCTAGAAATCGTTTCGCAACAAATGGAAGAAAGTTGTCAAATTGAAATAGCAACCAGAATAAAAAATGCCAAAATGATTTTCGACACTTTCACTAATTTATTTGAAGTTGAAATTAAAAAAATCTAATTGTTCATAATATCCAAAATATATTGTGGTGGCGCAATAGCTTTTCCCAAATTTATATCCACAAAGACCAACAAAAAATGTGCTGTTGTTAATAACTCATCATTTTCGTTGCGAATTTCACAATCGAATTCGACCTTTACTGAAGAATGCCCTTTGAACTTTGTTATAACTGTAAGTAAGTCGTCATAACGTGCTGGCTTTTTGTAATTTATAGTCATTGAAACTATTGGTAACGCAATTCCGCTTTCTTCAAGTGATTTATACGATATCCCTTTGTTTCTGAGCCATTCCACGCGTCCCATCTCAAAATAAGGCACGTAATTGCCATGATAAACGACACTCATTTGATCGGTTTCTGAGTAACGTACTCTAACTTGAATTTGATGTTCTTTCATCTGATATTTTTGCTTTTTATCTAAATTAAAATTTATCATTACAACATTTTTTT
>JAYTGH010000561.1:0-3542 GCA_043733645.1 Flavobacterium sp.
TTTTTATTCAGAATCAGTACGTTTACCGAAATAAAAAGTTTTAGTTTTTCCTTTATTTTTTCGGCAACGCTCGAAAATCCTTCATCATGAGCAGAGCCAATATTAGAGAGGATACCAATGGTTGGCTGTATGATTTTCTGCAGTTTTTCCATTTCATGTGTTGTGGAAATTCCAGCTTCAAAAATGCCGAGGTTGTGTTTTTCATTGATGCCTAAAATAGAAAGCGATACACCAACCTGCGAATTATAACTTTTTGGACTTCGGATGATATTAAAATCGGGACTTAAAAGGAAATTCAGCCATTCTTTGATGATGGTTTTCCCGTTGCTTCCAGTAATTCCGATAATGGGAAACTCAAACTGACTGCGATAAAAGGCAGCAAATTTCTGAAGTGCATCAAGCGTATTGTCAACGATTAAAAAATTGGCTTTAGCTTCGCTCAGTTCGGCGTTGCCTCGGGGGCCTTCTAAATTTTCAGGAATTTTGGTTACGACGAAATGCTGAACGCCTTTGCTAATTAATTCTTCAATATATTGATGACCGTCATGATTGGGTCCGGAAAGAGCAAAGAATAAGGTGTTTTCATCGTTTTGCAACGAGCGGCTATCAATAGAAATATAATCGATTAGTGCTGCATCATTTTGTCCAACCCAATTGGCTTTGATGATGGGAACAATATTTCGGATGGTTAGTGTCAAGGGTTGGGATTATTTTCCGTCTTTCGACAAATGTTCAGGATCTTTAACTTCCATATTTTGGCGCATTGCATTGAAATAAGCAGCACGACTCAATGGTTCGTATTCTTCTGTTTCGCCCAGCATTACCAATTTATCATTATCATTTTTTCTGAAACTATAATGCGCTAAATTTCCGGTGCGAGTACACACAGCGTGCACTTTGGTTACATATTCGGCAGTTGCCATTAAGGCAGGCATTGGTCCAAATGGATTTCCTTTAAAATCCATATCTAATCCTGCGATAATCACCCGAATACCGGAGTTTGCCAAATCATTGCAAACGGACACAATTTCATCATCAAAAAACTGCGCTTCATCAATCCCAACTACATCGCAGCCTTGCGCTAAAATCCTAATATTTGCCGCGGCAGGAACCGGAGTCGAACGGATTTCGTTTTTGTTATGAGAAACTACCATTTCTTCATCATAGCGAGTGTCGATAGAAGGTTTGAAAATTTCTACCTTTTGTTTGGCAAATTGAGCTCTTTTCAATCGTCTGATGAGCTCTTCGGTTTTACCCGAAAACATCGAGCCACAGATGACTTCAATCCACCCAAACTGTTCTTTATGATTTACTGTATTTTCGAGAAACATTTTGTATTTTTCTTGCGCTAAAAATGAATAGTTTTTATTACTTTGTCACGGAAACAAACCGACTTAAAATTTTCTTAGTTTTACGTCGATTCAAATGTAAAAAATTTTAACCAAGGTTACTTCTTCCATAGTCAAAATAAATAGCTCGGAAGAAATTTATTAAAAAAGACGACAGTATTCCATAATATTTCAAAAGGTATGAAAAAAAGATTAGAATCCGAATTAATCAGCATTGCGCACCGAATTTTAAAGCTAAAAAACAAGTCGGAAGTCGACCAGTTGTATAAAGAAACACAAAAATTATACGAAACGTTAGCTGTTTTAAAGTTTTATCAGGACAATTTTGAATCGGTAAAGTCAGATGTGGCAGAAGATGTTTTAGAAGAAAAACTAGAGCAATCTCTTGAAGTGCCAGAACCAATAGCGGAAGTTAAAGAAAAAAACATAGAGCCAATTGCAGAAGTTGACTCGAACGACAATGAACAGGCGGAGCGAACGGAACCAGAAATAACATCAGAAGCTGAAGATGAAGCGGAACCTGAAGAAGAAATAATCGTTTCGGAAGAATCAGAAGAAACTTTGGAAGAAGAGGAAGCAATTGACGAAGAAGAAACTGTTGTTGAAGAAGAACCATCCTTTAAACCCATTTTTGAATTAGAAGTGGAAGACGAAGAAGACCAGAGCGATAGCGAACTGGCTGAGCAAATCACGCCAGCTGAAATTGCTTCGGAAGTAAGTCCAGAAGAGAAACTGGAAGATCATATCGGAAAATATGCTGACCCAGTTTTTGTAAAACCTAATGAAGTTTCCTTATTTGAATCAGAAACTAAAGAGGAAGCACCAAAAACTACTACTATAAATGAGTCGCAGTCAAAATCAATTGCCATTGGGTTGAACGACCGAATTGGTTTTGTGCAGCATCTTTTTAATGATAGCAATGAAGATTTTAATCGTGTCATTTCTCAATTGAACACCTTTGACAATTTTGAAGAAGCCAAAAATTTCATCAACGAAATGGTGATTCCTGATTATAACTACTGGGTTGGGGAAGAAGATTATATCGAACGATTTATGGCAATTGTGGAGAAAAAATTCTCTTAAAAATTATATAAAACACAGATTGCACAGATTAGCACAAATTGAATCTGTGGAAATTTGTGAAATCTGTGTTTACTTTATTTCTATGTCAAAATTATACATCGTTCCAACGCCTATTGGCAACCTTGAAGACATGACTTTCAGAGCAATCAGAGTTTTGAAGGAAGTCGATTTAATTTTGGCCGAAGACACACGAACTAGCGGTAAACTCCTAAAACATTTCGAGATTTCGACGCACATGCACAGCCATCACATGCATAACGAGCACAAAACCGTTGCCAATTTAATTACCCGTTTGCAAGCTGGCGAAACTATTGCACTAATTTCTGATGCGGGAACACCCGCCATTTCTGACCCTGGATTTTTACTAACACGCGCTTGTGTCGAAAACAATATTGAAGTCGATTGTTTGCCTGGCGCCACAGCTTTTGTTCCGGCTTTGGTTAATAGCGGTTTGCCCAATGATAAATTTGTCTTCGAGGGATTTTTGCCCGAAAAGAAAGGAAGACAGACCAGATATTTGGCATTAGCCGAAGAAACCAGAACGATGATTTTCTATGTTTCGCCACACAAATTAGTAAAAACCTTGGCGGAATTTATACAGTATTTTGGAGCAGAAAGACCTGTTTCTGTTTCTCGCGAATTATCAAAACTACATGAAGAAACCATTAGAGGAACTGCTGCAGAAGTCCTCAAACATTTCGAAACCAAACCACCAAAAGGAGAAATTGTCGCCGTGGTCGGTGGGAAAATTTTAGAGGCAAGAGGCAAGAAGCAAGAAGCAAGAGAAGAAGAGTAATTCTTTTTTCTTTGCTCTTTCTTCTATTTTTTAATTCACTTCCAAATCCACAAAAGAAAAACTATTCCCGCTAAATAATCCTTTATCCGATAATTTTAAATCCGGAATTACCAATAACGCCATAAACGAAAGCGTCATAAACGGAGCTTTTAAACCGCTACCCAATTCCTTTGCCATCGCATCAATTTCCTGATATAAACGTCCGGCTTCCCAACCGTTTTGGTCGCTCATGATTCCGGCAACAGGTAAGGCTAATGATTTTTTATCGGAACCATTTACAGCACAAATCCCGCCAGTATTGGCAATCAATAAAT
>JAYTGH010000562.1:0-3537 GCA_043733645.1 Flavobacterium sp.
ACTTATATCTTATCCATTTCGGACACACAAAATAGAAGTTATACACAAAAATTTATTAAAGAATAACAGCATAGAAACTAATAAAAAAAGCGTCCCGAAATTAGGACGCTTTTTTTATTAACTAAAATTTATTTTCTTAGAAAACTCTCAAGAGATTAAACCCAAAGAAAATGTCTCCTTTAGTCCAATCTCCGGTTGTATTACCCAAAAACCCGGCTTCATGTATTCCTTGTGAACTGCTAAAATGCATTTGAAATACATGTCCACCAGTTTCTAAATCAACTCCTATTGAAAGTGGATCTTTAAATTGAGAAGTACTTGATCTATTTAAATGAGCCGCATAATCGACATTTACAGACCACCGTTTTGCAAATTTATATCTTCCTCCAACTCCAATAGCATATTGACTATTATCTTGGTTATCATCAAGGACAAAATTTTCATGGAAAAAAGTTGGAGCCACCTCTAACGATAAATTTTTGTTGAACTTTCTCGAAACCAATAGTTGCGCAACGTAAATCAATCTGTCTTCAAATTTCATGTTTGGATAATTACTTTCCTTTAATGTATTATTAATAGCCAAACTGGTAAAGCCTGCAATAGCTAACGGAAAACCATTTGTTTCCTGAGATTTTAATAAATATTTACCCGAAAAGTCATAAGCCTGTTCACTTCTTGCAGCACTAATAGTGACCCAATTAGTAAGTCCATATAGAAACTTTAATTGAGTTACTGCATTATCAAGTCCATACGCACCTTCAAAACCATCTTTAATTGAACCAAATCTATGGGCAACTATAAAATAAAAATCCCCTTTAGAAGCCAATTTTGTTGATTCAATATTGACAATTTTTAATCCTTTAAAAGCTGATTCGACTTTGATTTTTTGAGCTGTTGCTGTATCAATATCCTTTAACAAATCCTCTTGAGCAAACAAAGCTACAGGCAATAAGAGCAATAGAATAATTTTTTTCATGTTTTTAAATTTTATTGTTTAATTGTGCATTGATCCATTTGAATCTCCTCTAGTAAATCATCGAAGCCAACCACTCTTCCTTTCAAAACTATAGAATTTTGAAGTTTTAAAGTATTTGGTATACTATTTGTAAACCTGGCCAGCAACTTTTCGTCAACCGTAATTATCTTATTGGATAAATCTATATTTGTAATTTTGCCGTATATCTCGATAGTCTTATCTATATATTTTGCATTTGCCAAACTATCATTTTGCTGAAATGCAGTATAAACTTCTTTAACAGAAGCAGAATAGGAAACAGTTTCGGTTGATATGTTACGATGACTTTTATACATATATTTGTATGTTGCGAAAGCTAACACCAAAAAAACTGTTACAGCAATGAGTGCTTTTTTTTTCATGAGATTTAATTTATTGATTGCAAATTTAATTATTTATTGTTAAGTCAGAATTTTTACTAACTTTTATTTATTTTTGAAAAAAAACTATGAAACAATTAAAACTAACATTATTATTTATGCTTTTTGTTATCCTCCAATTTGGATGTACAAACGATTCAACATCTGATCTAATTGATAATTCAACAGTTGGTGAAATCACATATACCAATACAACTAAAGCCATTTTTGATAACAACTGTATTTCATGCCATGCAACTGTACCTGTAAATGGAGCACCCATGTCTTTAACCACATACGAATTTGTTAAGAGTGCAGTTTTAACTAGAGGATTAATGGATAGAATTTCAAGACCACAAGGTTCACAAGGAATGATGCCAAACGGAGGAACAAGATTACCACAAGTAACAATTGATAAAATTTTTCAATGGGCACAGAATGGTTTGCCTGAATAGATTATAAACCGACGATTCACAAACATCAAAAAAAATAAAAATATCATGAGTAAATTGAAATTAATAAGTCTTTTAATAGTTATCTGTTTGAGCAGTTTTGCACAAACCAAAGTGATTACCAAAAGTGGAAAACTAACATTTGAAGCTTCTGTTCCTGCTTTTGAAGAAGTAAAAGCAAAAAATGAAACCGTTACCTGCATTCTAAATACAAGTACCGGAGATATTGCCAGTCTGGCTTTAATTAAAGGGTTTCGCTTTAAAGTAGCATTGATGGAAGAACATTTCAACGAAAATTATATGGAAAGTGATTCGTATCCTAAAGCAACTTTCAAAGGAAAAATTGACAACTTTGATGTTGCAAAACTTACCGAAACTGCCAAAGTGTATACCATAAAAGGAAAAATGGAAATGCACGGAAAGACAAAAGACATCACGATTACAGCAAGCATAAAAAAATCAAATGATGGCATTGAAATAGATGCTGATTTTAGCTTGAATACTGATGATTATGGCATTGAAATCCCAAGTATTGTCAGTAAAAAAGTTTCTAAAAAAGTATCGATAAAATTAGACGCTATCCTAAAATAATTTTTACAGTTTTACTTTTTCAAATAAATTTAGTTTGTCAATGTGAAGAATCGTTTTATTTTGATTCTCACTTCGTGAAAACATTGGCAAAAATTTTGCTCCATAAACAATTTCATCAAACGAATAAGACGCTCGTTTAACTACTGTCGTACTAAACATATCGTCAAAAACCTTTAGAAACACTAGGAATTCACCTTGAATAGTTTCATAATCTTCTTTGGTCAAATTATATAACGGACTATTTTCGGTTATGGGATGCACTAATGTCCAGCTCAGATTCAGAGCGTTTATTTTTGACAATTCTAAATCCAAAGTATAGAACTTGTTTATTAAAACGCCATCTTCATCCGATTTCATTCCGAGTGTTATTTTAGCTTCAGCGTCGGTCAGATTGGTATTTTTGAATGGTGATAATCTCATCATCAAAGCCGTTCCGTTCTGAAACGGAGCAATCAAAGCGTTTTCTGAAAATTTGATATGTGCTTTTGGTTTACTAAATCTTCCGTAAAACAAACCTGTAGCAATAGCAAAACTTAGTAATCCGAATAAGGCTTCAATTGCTGCTACAAAACTAGTTGCAAATCCAGTTGGACTAATATGTCCATAACCAACAGTTGTAAAAGTTTGAATACTAAAGAAAAAAGCTTCTCCAAATTTATCTAAAGTCGAAATGGCTGTCATTCCGTTTAGATGCTCAACACCAACAGCGTAATACAAACTGGCAAAGATAAAATTGACCGAAAAATAAAATAGGACGATGATAACTAAAAACTTCCATCGCGGAATATTCAGCATCGTGTGATACCAGCTAATACTTTCAAAAAGACCAATGCCCGATTTTTTCACATTGGCATTTCCACTTTTAGTGATAAATCGACCGCCGTAACTGGACGCATTGGTTCCAAAACCTGTATTGGCATCTGATTTTGCTTTGATGTTTATTTTTTTCAGTATCTTCATTTGTCGTTGTTTTAAATTGATTTTTCCATCACATAATCGTCCATTACATAACCATTTCCAATATCGATAACTTCTTCAAAGCTGATGTCAAATCCAATCGCTTCGTAAAAACGAATGGCTATATTTTTTTTATTCACATTCAAAATTAACCCTTTTTGAT
>JAYTGH010000563.1:0-3530 GCA_043733645.1 Flavobacterium sp.
TTCTAAAAAATGGTTAGCCGATTTAAACGCATTAGATTATGACGATTTGAGTGACAACAACAAAATTAGCAGCAACATCATCAAAAACCAATTGGAAAGCGATATTTGGTACATAACTGTTTTTAAGCAACAGGAATGGGACGCTTCTGTATATAACATCAGCAGTGCTTGTGATTATATCATCAATCAGCCCTATGCACCGTTGGATGAGCGATTGAAAATATTAACTAAATATCTGGATAATTCAGATGCGTATTATAAAGCGGCTTTAGCCAATTTGAAACAGCCAACCAAAGAGCATTTGGAAATGGCTATCAATCAAAACAAAGGTGGAATGCAATTGTTTGGAAAATCGCTTACTGACTCGATTGCGGCTTCTCATTTGAGTTTGGCTGAGAAAGACGCGCTGCAAAAAAATATTGTCAAAGCAACTACAGCAATGACTAATTATGTAACTGGTTTACAAAAAATTGATGCCGATAAAAACTTCAAATTCAAAGATTACAGAATCGGAAAAAAACTATTTGCGGAAAAATTCAAATACGACTTAGCTACCGATTTTACGCCGGAACAAATTTATGATAAGGCTGTTGCCGATAAGAAAATGTGGCACAATAAAATGTATGTTACAGCGGATAAAGTTTGGACAAAATACTGTCCAACACAAGCCAAGCCTAAAGACAGTTTAGATTTAATCCGAATGGTATTGAGCAAAATACAACTTAATCATCCTAAGCCAGCTGATTTTTATCCAACCTTGAAAAAACAGGTGACCGAATTGAAAAAGTTCATCATTGAAAAAGATTTATTCGATTTTGATACAACCTCAACTCCTATTAAGGTTAGATATATGCCTGAATATGCCCGCGGCTTTGCGCTTGCAAGTGCTGAATTTATTCCGCCGTATCAAAAAAAGGGAACAACGTATTACAATATTGATGATGTAACGCAATATCCTGCTGCTAAAGCAGAAAGCGCTTTACGCGAAACCAACTTTTATTCTTCACAAATACTATCTATCCACGAAGCGGTTCCGGGACATTGCGTTCAGGGAATTTACAACAACAAAAAATCGCCCGATGTGTTGCGTTCTGTTTTCCAAAATGGCGCTATGATTGAAGGTTGGGCGGTGTATTGCGAGGGCATGATGGTAGATAACGGCTGGGGGAATCACGAGCCAGAAATCGAATTGGCATTAGGCGTTTGGAAACTTCGTGAGTTAGCCAATGTTATCATTGATTACGATATTCAATGCTTAAACAAACCAAAAGAAGATATCGTCAAATTATTATCTAAAGAGTGTTTTCAAACCGACCAACAGGTTGAAGAAAAGTATCACAGAGCCACTGTTTCGCAAGTACAACTTTGCTCTTATTATAGTGGTTCAACCGCAATTATGCAGCTTAGAGAAGACTATAAAAAGAAAATGGGTGACAAGTATAGTTTGAAAGATTTCCACGAGAAATTCTTAAGCTTTGGTAGTTCGCCTGTGAAATACATCCGTGAACGAATGTTAGAATAGTGTTCAGTATGCAGTAGCAGTTGGCAGATAATTAAAATAATATATAAATCATAAAAAAATGGCATCAATTAATCCTTATTTACTTTTTAACGGAAATTGCGAAGCAGCTTTCCTATTTTACCAATCTGTTTTTGGCGGAGAATTTCCATACATGGGAAAATTTAAAGACATGCCGCCTTCAGATGACCCAAATTGTCCACCGCCGTCAGCCGCCGATGCTGAAAGAGTCATGCATGTTTCTTTGCCAATTGGCAATGACAGTATTTTATTGGGAAGCGACAGCAACTCACAAAGTGGCGATGTGGTTATTGGGGCGAATGTTTCTATTTCCATCAATACTGAAAGCCGTGCAGAGGCTGATAAACTTTTCAACGGATTATCAGCAGGAGGTAATGCCTTTATGCCAATGAACACTACTTTTTGGGGTGCATACTTCGGAATGTTTATCGACAAGTTTGGCATTCACTGGATGGTCAACTTTGATGAAGTGCCACAAAAATAGTTAGCAGTATTCAGTAGCAGTTGGCAGAAAAATATGAAAATAAAATATCTAATTGTAATTCTCTTTCTAGCTTATAATTCAATCAATGGGCAAAGAACGGTTACACCCTCTGAAAGCTTAAAAATTGAAGGAAAGATAAAAGCTGAAAAGACATTTTTATTAAGTGAATTAGACACGTTTCCGAAAGTTGCCATAGCAGATCAGACCCTATACAATCATAAAGGAGAAGTAAAAGGTTCGGTCAAAAACATGAAAGGTGTTTTACTTAAAACAGTATTAGAACGTATTGCATTTGATTATGACAAACCCAAAGAACTCAACGCGTTTTATTTTGTTTTTGTTGCCACAGATGGGTATAAAGTAGTTTTTTCGTGGAATGAGATTTACAACACCGAGGCTGGAAACAACTTTTATATCGTAACCGAAATGGAAGGCAAGAAAATTACAGCCATGGAGCAAAGAATACTCTTTATCTCCACCGCTGATTTAAAAAGTGGTCGTCGGTATATAAAGGCATTGGAGAAGATAGAAGTCAAACGGGTGGAGTAATGGACAAGTCACAAAGGCATTTCGAAAGGAGTGCCTTTTTTTACTATAAAACACTAAGCAATGGAAACCAAAATTAGTACCCGATTGATAAAATAATTTTTTGGAATTTTGTCATTTCGACGAAGGAGAAATCTCATGATACAAATTTATTGAGACTCTTCCTTCGTCAGAGTGACAAAAAAGTTATAATCCAGCGACAGCTTTTATCTCATCAATAATTCGCAACGCCAGCTTATCAGCTTCCGCTTGCGTCTTCGCTTCGGTATAAATACGGATAATTGGTTCCGTGTTTGATTTTCTCAAATGAACCCAATTATCAGCAAAGTCAATTTTTACACCGTCAATTGTATTGATTTCTTCGTTTTTATATTTCTCTGTCATAGCAACTAAAATACCATCCACATTAATTTGTGGTGTCAGTTCAATTTTGTTTTTGCTCATGTAATATTGTGGGTATGAAGCGCGTAATTCGGCGACAGTCATATCCAAATTTGCTAAATGCGTTAAAAACAAAGCTACACCAACCAAACTATCACGACCATAATGTGATTCAGGGTAAATGATTCCGCCATTTCCTTCGCCACCAATAATCGCATTGGTTTTCTTCATCAACTCCACTACATTCACTTCTCCAACAGCGCTTGCTTGATAGCTTCCGTTGTGTTTGTTTGTAATATCTCTCAAAGCTCGGGAAGAAGACATATTCGAAACCGTATTTCCCGGAGTTTTGCTCAATACATAATCGGCGCAAGCCACCAAAGTATATTCTTCGCCAAACATTTCTCCATCGTTAGAAATGAACGCTAAACGGTCAACATCAGGATCGACTACAATTCCGAAATCGGCTTTTTCTTCTACCACCAATTTACAGATATCGCCCAAATGTTCCTTCAGAGGTTCCGGGTTATGCGGAAAATGTCCGTTGGGTTCACAGTATAATTTCACGCACTCTACGCC
>JAYTGH010000564.1:0-3529 GCA_043733645.1 Flavobacterium sp.
CTGAGGAAGTCATTGGAAAAACACCTCGTATTTTACAAGGACCAAAAACCGACAAAGAAGAATTAAAAAAATTAAGTAGTGCACTAAGAAAATTTCAACCTTATGAAGTTACCTTATTAAATTATAAAAAAAACGGGGAAGAATTCTGGATTCACATGTCGATTAATCCTGTGGCTGATACTAGCGGAAAGATTACGCATTTTGTTGCCATTGAACGCGATGTCACTAAACAAAAAAAGGAAGAGGAAAGACTGAAGTTATTGGAATCGGTAATAACAAATACCAATGATGCTGTAGTAATAAAAGAAGCATTACCATCAGATGGAATAGGACGTAAAATTGTTTATGTTAATGAATCCTTCACCCGAATGACCGGTTATACCCCAGATGAAATTATTGGCAAAACACACCAATTATTGCAAGGACCTAATACGGATCCCAAAGAATTAAAACGTTTTTATAAATCTCTTGATAAATGGCTACCCTGTGAAATAACAATCGTTAATTATACGAAACAAGGGAAAGAATATTGGGTCAATCTTTCTTTGAATCCGGTCACTAATGAAAAGGGGAAATATACCCATTGGATTTCTATTGAAAGAGATGTTACCGAACAAAAAAAACAAGAAAAAGAATTATTTATAACCACACGAAGGCTATTTGACACACTGGAAAGTATACAAGACGGATTTTATACCCTAGACAATCACTGGAATGTTACCTATTGGAATCAATTAGCCGAAAAATTATCGGGCAAGAAACAAGATGAAATGATAGGTAAAAATTTCTGGAAAATATATGAAGGAGTTATTTCCGAAAAGATTGCTACAACATTTCATAAAGCCAAAGCTACTAATGAGCCAGTTCGAATTGAAGTCTACTCGAAACAAGCCCAAAATTGGCTTGAAATAAATGCCTTTCCTTCCGATATGGGATTGACTGTTTACTTCAAAAACATAACCGAAAGAAAACGCAACGATTCCAAACTCAAAAAATTGAATCATTCACTAGAAAACAATGTCAAAGAATTGGCTATTTCCAACCAGGAACTAGAACAGTTTGCTTATGTAGCCTCCCATGATCTGCAGGAACCATTGCGAATGGTCACCAGTTTTTTGACACAGATTGAAAAAAAATATGAAGATAAACTTGACGAAAAAGGCAAGAAATACATCTTCTTTGCGGTTGACGGAGCCAAACGTATGCGTCAAATCATATTGGATTTATTGGAGTTTTCAAGAGTCGGCAAAAAAGAAATCAAATACGAAGATGTGGATTTAAACACTATTGTAGAAGAAATCACTTTACTCTATAGAAAACAGATAGAAGAGAAGAAAGCACAAATACAATGTGAAGTACTGCCTATAATAAAAACCCATGCTGCTCCAATAAAACAAGTTTTTCAAAATTTAATCAGTAATGCCTTAAAATATTCAAAACCAAACGAAAAACCTGTTATAACTATCTCGTGTAAAAAAAGTTCAGCCTCATGGGAATTTGAAATAAAAGACAATGGTATCGGTATCAGTCAAGAGTATTTTGATAAAATATTTGTCATTTTTCAGCGATTGCATAATAAAGAAGAATATTCAGGAACCGGAATGGGATTAGCCATTACCAAAAAAATAATAGAGAATTTAAGAGGACAAATTTGGTTAAAATCAGAGGAAGGCAAAGGCAGTAGTTTTTATTTTACCATTCCAAAAAAATAAATAACAGAATTCATGAAAACAATTCACATATTACTAGTTGAGGATAACGAAGGAGATATTCTTTTAACTACAGAAGCATTGGAAAACAGTAAAATAATCAACATTGTAAGCGTTGTCAAAGATGGCAAAGAGGCTATTGATTTTTTAAATCAAAAAGAACCCTTTATAGATGTAACACTTCCTAATTTGATTTTACTCGACATTAATTTGCCAAAGAAAAATGGTCACGAAGTGTTGCAGTATATTAAAGAAAGTAAGGAATTTAGACACATCCCCATTATTATGCTTACCACTTCTTCCTCCGAAAAAGACATTATAAAAGCCTACAATCATTACGTCAATTGCTTTATCACAAAGCCTGTAGATGTATATGAGTTTATTAGTGCAGTAACCAAAATTGAGGATTTCTGGATTAGTATAGTACAACTTCCATTATAAATAATAACATGAAAAATAATAAAGATAATAAGAAGTATCAAATTGTTGTTGTTGAAGACAACCCAGGTGATTTTACCCTAATTGAAGATTATTTGGAAGAGAAGTTTTTGTCACCAAAAATTTATTGGGCTAAAAATTTTAAAGAAGTCAAAACAATAATTGCTGATGAGACCATAAAAAGTGATTTAATGCTGTTAGACCTTTCTTTGCCCGATAAAAGTGGTGAAGAACTCATAACTGAAATGGCAAAATGTTGTCATGATATTCCGCTGATTATTTTAACCGGCTATTCTGACAACACCTTTGCAATAAAATCATTATCACTTGGAGTATCCGATTATTTGATAAAGGATGAATTAGATGCCAATTCTTTACATAAAAGTATTATTTACAATATTGAGCGCAAAAAAACCTTACTTCAATTAGAAAATTCGGAAAAGCGGTATAATGATTTGTTTCATTTAAGTCCACAACCTATGTGGGTTTATGATACAGTATCCTTACGGTTTTTAGATGTGAATCTAGCCGCCGAAAAAAATTATGGCTATTCATTACAGGAGTTTTTAGGAATGACGATTAAAGACATTAGACCGGTTGAAGACATTCCTCAATTAATTAAAAGAGTTGAATTCTTTAATGAAAAACCAGCAAGTTTCAACGTTGGGATTTATAGGCATCAAAAGAAAAGCGGTGAAATTATTTATGTTGAAATTCAAAGCAACACCATCCCTTTTCAAGATGCTGTTGGCCGAATTATTTTGGCTAATGATGTTACCGAACGCATCACTTATGTTGAACAGATAGAAAAACAAAACCAAAAGCTAAAAGAAATTGCCTGGATACAATCGCATGTGGTCCGTGCTCCTTTAGCCAGGATGATGAGTCTGATTGATATTATTAAAAATTATGGTATTGAAGAACATGACAGTGAAAATTTGTTAGGTCATTTATTAAATTCTGCCCAAGAATTTGACATTATCATTAAAGACATTGTAAAAAGATCAGAAAGCATTCAAGTAAATAAAAAGTAATAGAATGCATTAATTTTAAATTAATTATTTCATTCATCCATAAATATATACCATTCGTCTATACATTTAGACCATCTGCCTGCAAAAAGGCGTTACTTGTCGAAATTAAAATAAACACTTGCGTGTTTAAAATAATTTTGTTAATATCGACTAAACGGAAAATACAATGCCAGAATCATTAAAGATACTTTTCATAGAAGACGACACTATTGAAGTGATGAAATTCAATAGAGTTATTTCTGCTTTGGGACTAACGCATCAAATCATAGAATCTAACAATGGCGAGAATGCATTAGCTTTTTTAGAGAGCAAAGAAAATCTTCCGAACATTATTCTTTTAGATTTAAA
>JAYTGH010000565.1:0-3527 GCA_043733645.1 Flavobacterium sp.
CAACAAATTGTTTATTACTTTTTTCAACACGTCCAAAGTTCGCAATGAACTTGCAATTTTATCAATTCCTTCATCGTTTATCGATTCGTTTTGAAGCAGGTTTTCAAATCTGTTTTTCAAAAGCGAAATCGGCGTCAGTAATTCGTGGGAAACATTACCAATAAATTGTTTTTCCTTTTGAAACAAATCGTTTATTCTAAACATCATCTGATTCAAAACCGAATCCAATTCCTCAAAATCGGTTGAATGCGTTTTTATTATGGTATAATCAAAACCATTAGGCTCATTAACATGCCTGATTTTGGTGTTGATGATTTTATAAAATGGTTTTAAAAGATATTCAATAAAAAAAGTGTCCGCCAAAAAAGTAATCAACACAATAATAAAAAGTAATACCGTCGTAAAGAGCCTGATGGCGAAAGTTAAATCGTTAATTTCGCTCAGACTATTTCCGATTTCCAGAACGTATTTGGTATTTTCATAAGTGAAATTATAGTACAAAACGCGGTACTCGCTTTCTTCATCTTCAATTTCTCTCAACTCGTTTATGAAAACGCTTTTGTCTTTGACAGTGTTGTCTTTTGCTCTGTACAATTGCAGAAATTCGTTATGCAAAGTCGAGAAACTAGCGTACGTTTCGGTTGAATCGTTTCTCGAAATAAAATCGTTGATTTCTTCTTTATCCAAATGCTGAATAAACCTTTGTTTCTTTTCTAAAATACTTTTATCGATATGGGAATAAACGACTTTTTGAACTAAAATAGGAAGCGAAAACCAAAGCACAACAATGATTAACAATCTTGTCAATAAATTAAAAACCGCTAATTGATGCTTGATTTTCATTTATACATTTATTCTGTAACCCACATTTCTAACGGTTTCAAACCAATCTAATTTGGAAAAAGCAGTTAATTTTTTTCGAAGATTCCGAACATGAACATCTATGAAATTGGAATCGGAATTTATTTCTAAAACATCACCCCAAACGTGTTCTGTCAATTGCAATCGAGTGATGACTCTGTTTTTATTCAGTGCCAAATATTGAAAAATATCGAATTCTTTTTTGGTCAAAGAAATCGGATTATCATCAAAACTAACTTTATAATCCTGTAGCTGAATTGTGAATCCGTGAATGCTTAACTCGTTAGCGGTAAATCCGTGAATTCTTCTGATTACAGCAAACAATCGGGCGCCAAGTTCTGTCAGAGCAAAAGGTTTTGTCAGATAATCATCAGCACCAAGTTCTAAACCGTTGATTTTATCATCTAATTCGCCACGAGCCGTAATAACAATTACCGCAATTTTCGATTTCATTTTCCGAACGGCTTTCAAAACATCAAATCCACTTCCATCGGGCAAACCTAAATCCAATAACATGGCATCGTATTCGTTTACCGCAATTTCTTCCGAAGCTTCTTTGCAGGTCGTAACCGCTTTGCATAAGTAACCGTTTTTAGAAAGGTAATCTACCAATTCGGTCGCCAATTCTTTGTAATCTTCAACAATTAAAACATTCATATAACTATAATAATCAAAGTAAATATAATCAAAAAGTCGGCAAATCCCTTCGCCGCCTTTTAAAACCTACAATTGCTAAAAAATCCCAATTCATTTGTCTATCGGAACCATTTTTAAAAAGTTGCACTCTTTATTAAAAACGACATCAACCCATTTATCATTTATTGTAATCCCTATTTCGTAGGTAATCTTATTACTGTTAGTCATCACTTTTGCCGCTTTTTTTATCTTGTTTTTTGGATAATTCTTTGCCAAATAACTACTTATTTTAGCCGGAATATCAGCTGTTTTAATTTCAATTTCCAAAACCCTGAAAACCCCAAGATTATTATAAACCGCAGTCATATTGTTATTGTTTACAGTAAAGTCGGCCTCAAAGTCTAATTCGTCTTTATCTTCACCACCATAATCTTTCCTCCAGATTGGTTTAATTTTTGGGAAATCTTTCTCAAACGCTTTGGTCACTTGCAATGTTGGCTCAACTTCTTTCGAGTTTACCCGAACTTGGGCACGAAGGAAGAAAGAGAAAAAAAGTGCCAATACTAAAAGTGAATTTTTCATTTTCGATTATTTTATAATTCAATTGCAAAACAAAACTACAGTCTGAAAATGAAGATTAAATGAAGACACAGCCGTTTAAAAAAGTTTAACTTTAGTTTGTGATTTTGCCAAAAGATATGCTTCAAATTCCTATTTTTACATTCTTATAAAAATTGATTTCATGTCACAAAAACGCCTTTTCCTTCTTGATGCTTACGCCTTAATTTTTCGCGGGTATTATGCTTTTATAAAAAATCCCCGTATCAATTCAAAAGGAATGGATACTTCGGCTATAATGGGATTCATGAATGCTTTAATGGATGTAATCAAGCGTGAAAAGCCCGATCATTTGGCAGTTGCTTTTGATAAAGGCGGAAGCGATTATCGCTATGAAATGTATACCGAATACAAAGCGCATCGTGATGAAACGCCGGAAGCTATCAAAATTGCCGTTCCGTATATTCAGGAATTATTAAAAGCGATGCACATTCCTATTATTGAAAAAGCGGGTTTTGAAGCGGATGATTTGATTGGAACGTTGGCAAAACAAGCCGAAAAAGAAAACTTTCAGGTTTTTATGGTCACGCCAGATAAGGATTTTGCGCAATTGGTTTCCGAAAATATTTTTATGTACAAACCAGCCCGAATGGGTAACGACATCGAAATATGGGGAATTCCAGAAGTCCTAGCCAAATTTGAAATCGAACATCCTGAACAAGTAATTGATTTCCTTGGAATGATGGGCGACGCGGCCGATAATATTCCCGGTTTACCCGGCGTTGGCGAAGTTACAGCGAAGAAATTACTGAAAGAATTTGGTTCGATGGAAAATCTTCTAGCGAATACTGATAAGCTAAAAGGCGCCATGAAAGACAAAATCGAAGCCAATGCTGAACTCGGAATTTTATCCAAAAAATTAGCCCGAATTCTATTGGATTGCCCGGTGACTTTCGATGCTACCGATTATGAACTTTCAAAACCCGATGTAGAAAAAACAGATGCGTTGTTCATGGAATTAGAATTCCGTCAAATGAAAGCACAATTCGATAAATGGTTCGGAACCGGTAAAGAATTTGATGAAATTGATACGAACGGTAATGGTGCAGAAACTTCTAATGAAACTCCAAAACCGGGTAAAAAAGCAACAGCTCCAAAAAATGAAAACCAATTCGACTTATTTGGTTTTTCTGATGATGAAAGCGATGAACCAAAACCGCATTCGTATTATGCAACTTTAGAAACTACAGGGCATTTATACCAAGTTGTTCAAGGTGATTTGGGCACAAAATTATTTTTGCAGAATCTGATGAATCAAACTTCGGTTTGTTTTGATACTGAAACTACAGGAATTGATGCTTTGAATGCTGAACTAGTTGGAATGTCATTTTCGTTTGAAAAAGGAAAAGCATTTTACGTTCCGGTTTCAGAAAATCATGACGAAGCACAAGCATTAGTAGATAAATTCAAAC
>JAYTGH010000566.1:0-3526 GCA_043733645.1 Flavobacterium sp.
TATTACCATTCCAAATGACACCATTTTTGAAGTAGAATTATTCAAAGAAAAACTCCCTTTTAAAGCTATTAAACCAACGCAAGGACAAGGGAATAAATTAATAATGGCTTATGAAGGCAATCCGAAAAACATGAAAGTTACCATTAAACATGGTTCAGAGAATGTCCCAACTTTAGTTACTCAGTTTCCGAAAAAGGATTCCGTCCAGGTTTGGTTTAAACCCATAAAAGCAGACTCTTTGAAGGTTTTTGTTGAAAAAGACAACTTCAAAAAAGATTTTATAGTAAAAATAAAAAAACAAAAAGCAGACTCGCTGGGCTTAAGTCCTGAATTTAGCGGAACACTTCCTTTAAGAGAACGATTTGCTTTGAGTGCTTCCATTCCGTTAGTGAAGTTTGACAAGTCAAAAATTTCGATTTTCAATAAAGATTCTATTGCTGTTCCGTTTGAAACAGAATATGATGATTTTCAACAAAAGCTGTATTTCAATTTCAACAAAGAAGAATTGGAAAAATATAAAATCTGTTTACTGCCGGGTGCTTTGACTGATTTTTATGAAAAGCAAAATGACAGTTTAGCCTATAGTGTCAGCACCAAAAGCTATGCTGATTATGCTAATATGAAAGTAACTTTAGAAAATGTAAAACGATATCCTGTTATTGTAGAACTCACTGACAAAACTGGAAAAATTAAGGCAACAGCCTATACAGAAAACAATCCTGTTGTTGAATTTTTAGCATTAGAACCTGATAAGTATACCCTTCGGGCAATTTATGATGACAATAAAAACAAAGTTTGGGACACAGGAAGTTATATGGAAAAACGTCAAACCGAAGAAGTCATCTATTTCCCAAAAGAGATTGATGTGCGTGCCAATTGGGATGTTGAACAGCCTTTTAATTTAGGTGCTAATTAATTTTAAATGTATCTCTGTCGTTCAAAAAACCCAACTTATCTCGTGTTTCCAAAAGTTTAGCTTTATCCAATTTCACAATAAAAACAGAATCTGCTTCTTGAGGCTCCAACAGATAGTTCCCGAGAAAATCAACAACCTGTGAATGCCCAACATACTCGTTATTGTTATTGTCAATTCCAATTCTATTCACGCCGATAACATAACTCATGTTTTCTACAGCGCGTGCTTTTAGTAAAATATCCCAAGCATTGACACGTGGTTTTGGCCAATTGGCAACATAAAGCAATACATCATAATTTTCTACATTTCGACTAAAAACTGGGAAACGCAAATCATAGCAAACCAACGGACAAATTTTGAAACCTTTGTATTCGACAACCAATTTTTCTGCTCCGGCTTTATAAAATTGGTCTTCTCCAGCCAACGAAAACAAATGTCTTTTGTCATAGGTTTTGATGTCTCCATTTGGGAAAACAAAAACCAATCGATTATAATAATTCCCTTCTTCTTCAATTACTAAACTTCCAGTTATTGCGCAGTTCTTGGCTTTCGCCAAATGTTGAAGCCATGAAACTGTTTCGCCTTGCATGCTTTCTGAAACCTCTTTTGGATTCATTGTAAATCCTGAAGAAAACATTTCAGGAAGCACAATCAAGTCAACGTCTTCCATAAAGCCAGTGATTTTTTGTGCCAAATGACTTCGGTTTTCCAATGGATTTTGCCAAGCTAACGATGTTTGTATAAGTGCTATTTTCATATTATTTAGGCATTAGGCAATTGCCATTAGTGATTAGTAAAGCTGTTATTTTTTAAATTCTGCTGCTTACGGCTAGTGGCTTTTGGCTATTTACTTTATTGTGATTTCGTCTATGAATATAAAAGCATCCCCGCCAGAGCCTTGATGCCATTCGGGTAATTTGCCAAAATTATACGCTTTTACTTTTACGTATTTGGCTTTTATTTCTTTATCTAAACTGAAATTTTTGATTTTATTTTCGGTTTCTTTCGGGTCGATAGTATTGTCAATTGTTCCAATTAATGTAAAGGTAGTGTTATCTGTCGATATATAATATTCCACTTTAGTTGGCATTAAAATCCACGAACGGGAATCTTGCAAAAATGTTGCTCCAATAGAATGAATTATTGTTTCTTTTTGCAAATCTATTACCGCTTCAAAATCCTGTCCTTGATAGCCTTGCCAGTCTCCTTTTCTCCAGTTTTCAGAACCATTGATTCCGTCTAACAAACCATCCGCCCCACCAGCATGATATTGCGAATTGTATTTTGATTTAATATTGATGGTATAATTATTTGGTTTTTTGAAGAAATGAGCTGAAACGATATTACTTTCCTGATTGACACTTTTGATTTTAGCCAGAATTTCTGCAGTACTATCAATTGTTATTGGACTTGCATATAAAATCCAGTTTTTATCTTTTAGATTATCAAATTGATTTTTAATCCAATAGTAAATTTTGTCTGTTGGGTTTTTGGATACTATTTCAATCATCATTTTGTCTTTAAAACATTTACTTTCAGCCTGAATTACCGGAACAGGAATTATTAGTTGATTAGTAAATCCGTATGTGCTTTCTTCGTGATTTAAACCAAAATATTTTCTGTTTTTGTTGGCATTTTCAGCACTGATTTCTTCTGAATTTCCATCTTCAAAATTAACATTTATCTTTTCAAAATAAGGTTTCGTTACTGACCACAAACCTTGTCCAGGTGTAACATCATAAATTCCCATCGAACTCAACACATACCACGCGCTCATTTGCCCGCAGTCTTCATTACCAATCAAACCATCGGGCGCATTTTTATAGAAATTATCCAAAATGTAATGCACTTTTTCTGCCGTTTTTTCAGGCTTTCCAACATAATTATATAAGTATGCCATGTGGTGACTTGGCTCATTTCCGTGAGCATATTGACCAATTAAGCCTGTTACGTCAGCCTGTTCGCGACCTGTAGTTTTACTCTCGCTACTGAACATTTCATCGAGCTTAGCTTCAAACTTTTCCTTTCCACCGTAAGCTTCAATCATTCCGGGGATATCTTGTGGTACAAAAAAAGAGTACTGCCAACTGTTACCTTCCGTGAAATTGTTGTTGATTTCCTTTGGATCAAAAGGTTTATCCCAGCCGCCATTCTTTTTAGGACACATAAAACCGGTATTCCAATCAAAGACATTTTTCCAGCTCTGAGAGCGTTGCATGAAGTAATCGTGATCTTCCTGCTTGTTTAAAATTAGTGCCATTTGCGCTATACACCAGTCATCATAAGCATATTCTAAAGTTTTGGAAACGCTTTCGTGTTCGTCATCCATCGAAATAAAACCTTGCTTTTTATAAGCATCCAAACCTAAATGATCGAGCATAGCCGAATGTTTCGCTGCTTCAAATGCTTTTTCATAATCAAATCCTTTTATTCCTTTTACCATAGCATCTGCCATTACGGAAACCGAGTGATAGCCAATCATGCAGTCGGTTTCATTGGACGCCAATTCCCAAACGGGTAATCTTCCACCTTGTTCGTATTGTGCTAAAAAGGTATTGATAAAATCAGCGGTACGCTTCTTTTCTATCAGCGTATATAACGGATGCGCTG
>JAYTGH010000567.1:0-3516 GCA_043733645.1 Flavobacterium sp.
AGTTGGAATGTCATTTTCGTTTGAAAAAGGAAAAGCATTTTACGTTCCGGTTTCAGAAAATCATGACGAAGCACAAGCATTAGTAGATAAATTCAAACCTTTTTTCGAAAGCGAAACCATTGAAAAGATTGGACAAAACGTGAAATACGATTTGAAAGTATTGTCGAAATACGGAATTCAGATTAAAGGGAAATTATTCGACACGATGATTGCGCATTATCTGATTAATCCGGATATGCGTCACAATATGGATGTTTTGAGCGAAACGTATTTAAAATATTCACCAAAATCAATCGAGACATTAATTGGGAAAAAAGGTAAAAATCAATTGTCAATGCGTGATGTGCCTTTGGAAGAAATCAAAGAATACGCTGCCGAGGATGCTGATATTACACTTCAGTTAAAAGAAGTTTTCAGCCCAATTTTAGACAAAGCCGAAACCAAAAAGCTGTTTGAAGAAATAGAAATTCCGTTGATTCCTGTTTTAGCCGCAATGGAAATGGAAGGCATCAATTTGGATGAAGAGTATCTAAAGAAAATGTCGATTGATATGCAAAAAGACATCAACGAATTTGAACAGAAAATCTATGAAACAGCTGGCGAAAAATTCAATTTAGCTTCGCCAAAACAGTTAGGTGATATTCTTTTTGATAAAATGAAAATTGGAGGCACCAAACAAAAGAAAACCAAAACAGGACAATACGCCACTGGCGAAGAAGTGCTGTCATACTTGGCAAACGATAATCCAATTGTAAAAGACATTTTAGAATGGCGTCAAATGGTAAAACTGCAAAGCACTTATATCGAAGCATTGCCAAATCAGGTTGATAAAAAAACACAACGCGTCCACACGGATTATATGCAAACGGTTGCAGCAACTGGTCGTTTGAGTTCGAATAATCCAAATCTGCAAAATATTCCAATTCGTACAGAACGCGGAAGATTAATCAGAAAAGCATTTATTGCCCGCGATGAAAATTACATCCTGCTTTCTGCCGATTATTCTCAAATAGAACTCCGAATTATTGCTGCTTTATCTGGAGAAGAAAACATGATTAAGGCATTCCAAAACAATGAAGATATCCACAAAAGTACAGCCGCTAAAGTATTTAATGTTCCGTTAGAAGAAGTTACCAAAGAACAACGTAGCAATGCCAAAACGGTAAACTTCGGAATCATTTATGGCGTTTCTGCTTTTGGTTTGAGCAATCAGACTTCGTTATCTCGTTCTGAAAGCGCGGCTTTGATTGATGCGTATTACAAAACGTATCCAAAACTAAAATCCTATATGTCGGAGCAAGTCGATTTTGCCCGTGAAAATGGCTATGTGCAAACCGTTTTGGGAAGACGCCGTTATTTGAAAGATATCAATTCGGCTAATGCTATTGTTCGTGGTGCTGCAGAACGAAATGCAGTAAACGCCCCAATTCAAGGTTCGGCTGCTGATATCATCAAAATTGCGATGATTAACATTTATAAAAAACTGTCTTCAGAAAACTGGAAATCAAAAATGCTTTTGCAGGTTCATGATGAGTTGGTTTTTGATGTGCATCAATCGGAATTAGAAAAAATCCAACCCATGATTAAACACGAAATGGAAAATGCCTTTATCATGGCAGTTCCGTTAGATGTTGAACTTGGTGTAGGAAAAGATTGGCTGGAGGCACATTAGCAGTAAACAAGCATTTTATTTTATCGTTTTGAACTAGCGGAAATTAGTTGTGTATATAATATTAATGACAATGACTTTTGTTTTGCCTGCACCACTTAATCTATATGTTTTTTTAGGCATTACTGCCGTTATCGCAATAATCCCAATCATATATTCTTATTTGGAATTTAAAAAACAAAAAACCAACCAACAGCATACTTCGTAAATATTGGTGAAATAAAGCATCCTTCTTTAAAATCATCTTTAGGTGAACAAAGGGTAAACATAGCGACATTTCAAAACTTTGCATTTAATTTTTTATTACTTTTAAAATGTAAAAATGCTATGACTTTGGAAACACTAAAGACAATTTTGTATTTTTCTATTTTTAGATATCCTCTTAAAATTGAAGAAATACATGGGTACACAAACTATATAAATATCTCAGAAACTGAAAAAGAACTGCAGCACTTGGTAGATGAAAAAATTCTAATCAAAGTGGATGAGTTTTATGTGTATGGGAGCGATTTAGATTCGGTCATCAAAAGACTAAGAGGAAACCTTCATGCCAAGAAAGCACTTGTGAAAGCAGGGCAAAGAGCTAAATTGATTGCTAAATTTCCTTATGTTGAGGCGGTTGGAATTTCAGGTTCGTTGTCTAAAGACTATTATGATAACGAGAGTGATATTGATTTTTTTGTCATTACAAAACCAAATAAATTGTGGATTTGCAGAACTTTATTGATGCTTTACAAAAAGATCTTTCTGCTTAATTCCCGAAAATATTTTTGTGTTAATTACTTTGTTTCATCTAACCAACTGGAAATTGAGGAGAAAAACAGGTTTACTGCTACCGAATTAAAGACTTTAATTCCGATGCAAGGCAAAACTGTTTTCGAGCAATTTTATCAAAGCAACAAATGGATAAATGACTATTTTTCGAAGTTCCAACCTCAAATTGATACTATTCCAAACACGCAAAAACCAAGCTTTTCCCGTTTAATTGAGTTCGCTTTTGATACTAAATTTGGGGCTATAACTGATTCTGTATTCAAAGTAATAACCTTAAAAAAATGGAAATCGAAATTTAATTATATGAATGAAGAAGATTTCAAAATTGCACTCAAAACAACAAAAAACGTTTCGAAACATCATCCATCAAACTTTCAAAAAAAAGTTATCTTATCTTTGAATACAAAACTCGAAGAAGTTCAGTCAAAGTATAATGTAGTTTTACAAAGAGAGCATGTCTAGAATTCTTTTTTCGCATTCCTATTATTACAAACTTGACCCAAAACAATGGAAAAACAAAAACCCTTTTCCGCCTTTGGGTACTTTGTACGCAGCTTCTTTATTGCGAAAAAATGGCTTTGATGTTTCTCTTTTTGACACCAATTTATTGGATTCTCCAAAATCAATTCAAGCTGTTTTACACAAAACTAAACCAAATTATTTGGTGATTTTTGATGACGGATTTAATTATCTGACTAAAATGTGCCTCACCAATATGCGTGAAGCTTGTTTTGAAATGATACAATTTGGCAAAAACCACAATTGCACTGTCATTGTTTGCACTTCAGATTCTACTGATCATTACAAAGAGTATATCGAAAAAGGTGCTGATTTTATTCTGCAGGGCGAAGGTGAAATCACACTTTTAGAACTTTTAAAATCACTTCTAGACAACAAAACCATTGATAATTTACAAGGAATAGTTTTTCGAAAAAAAGATACAATTCAGGTCAATAAAAAAAGAGAAGTTCAGCAAACTTTAGACGAATTCTCATTACCTGCTTGGGATTTGGTTGACATAGAAAGTTATCGCAAAATTTGGAAACAAAGCAAGCAGGAATTCACCTTAAACA
>JAYTGH010000568.1:0-9500 GCA_043733645.1 Flavobacterium sp.
TCAATTTTAGCGCATTTTGATAAGCTTACCAAAAACGGAACTATGCAAAAACTGCCGACATTATATACCCTGTATGGTAGTTATTTGAGCGATGAGAAAAAATATGACGAAGCCGAAAAAGTGTTTTTTGAAGGAAGTAAAATTATTCCAAACAGCACCAATCATCTTTACAATTTGGCTATTTTATATTACCGGCAGCAAAAAATGCAAAAGTGCATTGATGTGTTAGAAAAAATAATTGCTCAAAATCCAAACAGTGCCTCATCTCATTATTTGTTAGGCACCGTTGCTATGGAAAGCGGGAGAATTGTAGAAGGAAGCCTGGCGTTACTGAGCTATTTGGCACTATTACCATCGGGAAAATATGCTAAGAATGCCGTGATTAAACTAAATGCAAAGTTTGGGGAAAACTATCTGGAAAAAAAGAATTATGTGTTTTCAAAAACTGGCGGTGATAACTTTGAAGAACTAGAAACCATTTTGAGAAACCAATTACCCTTACGTAGCGGTTATAAAATAGAAAGTAAAATAGATGATGTGGTTACACGACAAACTCAAGCTATTATCGAATATTGTCAAACACATAAAATAGAAAATGGCTTCTTTGAAACCACTTATATCCCTTGGATAAAAGCAATTGCAGACCAAAAACAAATCGAAAGTTTCTCTTACTACATGTTAATCGGATTAGAAAATGATCTTGGAAAAACTTTATTGGCTCAGAAAAAGAAGATTATTCAATTTAGTGAAACCTATATTGCTAAAGATTTCTGGAACCTGTTTGCCAAAAGAAAAATGGATATGTTTGGTACTGAAAAAGAAGTGATGGTTTACATTCAGGACGGAACACCAAATTTAATAGGAAGTATAGTTGATGGTAAAAAAGAAGGGCGTTTTAAACTATTGAATAAATACGAAAACCTTAGCGGTGAGCTTCAATTTGAAAATGGAGAAGCCAATGGTCTTCAAAAATATTACAATGAAGAAGGAAAACTAACAGAAGAGAAAACGTATTCAAAAGGAAAGCTTGAAGGTAAAAGAATCACTTATTATCCCTCGGGAAATAAAGAAGCAGAAGAAAACTATCATGACGGCGTACTTGATGGAAAAACCACAACGTATTACGTAACTGGCGGCATTACCTGCGATTATGGTTTTTCTAAAGGTGATTTGGATGGCCTGGCAGTTTGTTACTATTTGAACGGAAGTAAGAAATCGGAAAGCACCTATGTAAAAGGAAAAAGAGAAGGTAAATATAATGCCTACAATAAAATGGGCGATTTATCATTGACCGAAAGCTATGTTGGAGGTGAATTATCCGGAAAGTATCAAAAGTTTTATGATACAAAAACCATTGAAGAAGAAGCCGATTATGATGGTGGGAAAGTGGTAAGTTCTTTTAAAAAATACTATTCCAACTCAAAATTAAAAGCAGAATATAGTTATAAAGATAAAAAAATTGTTTCGTCTGCTGAGTACTTTCCAACTGGTGTAAAATCGAGCGAATCTGATTATAACGACAAAGGAAGTATCTTGTCAACGCTTTATTTTGATGCTTCAGGACAAAAATATTATGAAGAAGTATTCAATTCGAAAGAGATAAAATACATCCGACAATATGCTAAAAACAATCCAAAACCAACTGAAATTAACTTAAGCCGAAAAGCTTTCGAAATAAAAAACATGGATGATAAAATATTGATTTCCGGAGCTTTTGAAAAAGGATTGAGAAATGGTGTTTGGAAATACAGTTTTGCTACAGGACAAATTAGCTCGGAAGCAACCTATGAAAAAGGTGAACAGGAAGGATTGTCTAAATCATATACAAAATATGGCACGTTATATGCTGTAAGCAATTATGCAAATGATACCCTTCAAGGAAGAAGTGATTCTTTTGATTCTCGTGGTTTGAAAAAAACATACAATTACAGAAAAGGCGAACTCAATGGTCCGTTCAGAACGTATTTTAGTGATGGAAAAATAGAAAATTCCGGTTTTTATGTAGATGGAGATTTGTACAACAGAAGAAAAACCTATTCACAAACTGGTAAATTATTATTTGATGAAACTTGCTATGATGGATTTATTATTTCAACCGATGTCTATAATAATAAAGGAGAAAAAGAAAAAACGCTCGACTATATCAACAAAGATGAAAAAGTAAGCTATACTATGAATTCGGGGGTTACTTCACTAACGTATAGTTTAAAAAATGGCGCGCTAAATGGTACTTACGTCAGAAAAGACAAGTTTAACAAACCAATTGTAGAAGCAGAATATATCAATGGTAATCTAACCAAAACATATAAAACATATAGCCCATATGAAACAGTAGAAATGGAACGAAACTATTATAACGATCAAGTTGTCGGTCTGAGTAGAGTATATGATTTTGTTGGAAATCTGAAATTGGATACTGAATATACTTTTGGCGATGAAAACGGTAAAAGCACTCGTTACTATTACAATAAATCAAAAATGTATGAATATAATCAGGTAAATGAAATTACAGAAGGCGACTATACCTATTTTAATCAAAAAGGAGAACCAATTTTAATTATCAACTACCTGAATGATATTCCGCAGTACTATATAAAAAAATCCAAAACAGGTGAGCTTTCAGAAAAAGTGGTGATTGTAAATGAAACAGCTAAAATCACATCCAATTATCCAAATGGTAAAATAGCGATTCAGTTTACACTAGATAAAGGAAACAAGCAGGGTGAATTTGTTATCAATAATGATCAGGGAAAAGCGGAATTCACTGCATTTTATAAAAATGACTTGCTAAACGATGACCGAATTCAATATTACGCAAACGGCAAAATTTATTGCAAAGAGCACTTTGTTCTAAGTGATTATGAAGGCGTTCAGGAATATTTCAAAGAAGACGGAAAACCATGGATTAAAGCCGAATACAAAAACGACGAGCTTCACGGTAACACTCAAATTTTTACTAATGGCGTTTTAACAACAACAAAAAAATATGACTCAGACTATTTGGTTGAAATTATTAAATAAACATAATTTTTACATAGCAATCGTATTTATTTCGATAAATGCACTACAGGCTCAAAGCAATTTTGAGACCTATAAAAAACAATATCCCGATTATAACGAGTTGGTTTTAAACAATTCGACATCATACAATATTAGTATCGTCGATAAAAAACTCAAGGTAATACAAGACAATGAGTACGATTCGATGATACTTTCTGATTACGGAATTCAAAACAATAAAGAATCATTTTCCTATTCAGACCTTGTTAAATTAATCTCTTTTAATGCCTACACGGTCATTCAGGAAAAAGGAAAAGAAAAGAAAATTAAAGTAACACAAGCGCTCGAAAAACTATCTAGTGATGGTTCTGTATTTTTTGATGATGTAAAAACAAAGCAATTGGTTTTCCCAAATCTTGAAGCTGGAGCCAAAAAAGTATACGAATACACTACCGAGTTTACCGATCCAAATTTGATGCATAAATTTATTTTTGGCGATGGTACAACGGTTAAAAACTCAACTCTAAAAATAAAAGCCGATAAATCGGTTCACATTGGTTACGAAATCTTTAATGACCCAAACCATGCCATCGAATTCAATAAGACAGAAGGTAAAGATTCTGATACCTATCAATGGACGCTACTCGACAGCAAGCCGATAAAGTATGAAAGGAATACACCCGGAATATTGTATAGCATTCCACATATTATTTTTTATATCGAAGATTACAGTATCGGAGATTCGAAAGTAGAGTTATTGGGGAATGTGGACAAAATGTATACTTACTATTGTGGTTTTGTAAAAAACCTCAACACGACGGAAGATGAGCCTTTAAAAAATCTTTCTCTTTCCATTACAGAGAACAAAAAAACTGATGAAGAAAAGCTAAAAGCCATATTCTATTGGGTAAAAGACAATATAAAATATATCGCTTTTGAAAACGGCTACGAAGGATTTATTCCGCGTGAAGCCAGTCTAGTTTTTAGCCGAAAATTTGGCGACTGCAAAGACATGGCAAGTATCATCACCTCGATGGCAAAATATGCTAACATTCCGAATGTTTATTTGGCATGGATAGGAACACGAAATATACCCTATTCTTTCAGCAAAATTGCTTCGCCATCAACGACAGATCACATGATAGCGGTCTATGAAAAAGGAAACGATTATGTTTTCTTAGACGCCACCGACCAACAAACACAATATGGCCTTCCGTCTTCATTTATTCAGGAAAAAGAAGCGCTTTTATACAAAGGAGATAAAGCTCATATCGTAAAAGTTCCTATTACCAGTTCAGATAAAAACCTAATTAAAGACTCGGTTATCATCACTCTTGAAAACGAAAAAATTATTGGCAATGGACATCTGGAAATTTCCGGTTATAATAGAACGAACACACTAAATCAAATTGGTGATGCGAGTAACAAGACAAAATTTGAGATGATAAAAAGCCTAGTTCTGAAAGGAAATAACAAATTCAATCTGAATGATTATTGCGAAGAAAACGTCAAGGAAAGAGACAAACCTTATGAAGTGCTGTATGATTTTGATATAGCTAACTATGCTGTAAAAGTTGATAAAGAACTTTATATAAACTTGTTTTTTGATAAAAATTATGAGAAATCAACTGTAGAAAAAGACCGCGATGCCAACTTTGATTTTGATTATTTAAGTAAATTTAATTCTACTGTTGAATGTGTAATTCCAAAAAATTATACAGTAAGTTATGTGCCAAAAAACTTTGAGCTAGATAATGATTTAATAAAAATCAAAATTCAGTACATCCAAAAAGGAAACAGTATAACACTTAATTCGGTATTGGAATTGAAAAAAATAATGCTCGAGAAAAAAGATTTTACACTTTGGAATGAAACTGTAAAGCAGCTAAAAACAAATTATTCCGAAACCATAGTGTTAAAGGAAAAATTGTCAAAAAAATAAAACCATTTACAAACAGCTTATAAAAATAAACTCATGAAATTAAACATTCACTTTTCGTTAACCAGCATTGTTTTGTTGCTACTATCGGTTCAGAGTTATGCTCAGGATTTTAGTTTTAAAGATTATCATTGGGAAGATAAAAACACAGCAATCACGATACCGGAACAATATAAAAATGAAAAAGAACTTGTGCTTTTTAGAAATGTTAAGATTGAGCTTTCGGTAAAAGGAAAGGAAGCAGGTCAATATTACATGATTCACGAAAAGAAATACATCAACTCTGATGAAGCTATTGAACGTAATAACAGAGTCTACATTCCGTTTAAAATGGATGAAAGTGTTATCGAAACAAAGCTGAGAGTAATCCTGAAAGATGGTAAGGTTTTGCTGTTTGACAAAAAAGATATCAAGGAAGAAATTGATGAAGAAAAGCAACTGAAATTTAATTATTTTGCCATAACAGGTTTAGACAAAGGAAGTGTTATAGAGAAGATATTTATGCTTCAGGAAAATCCGGACCTTGAAGGTAAAACGATAAAATTTCAGTCAGAAATTCCAATCATACACAATGAATTTCAATTGATTTCACCGAAGCATTTAAAATTTAAAACCAAATCATACAATGGTTTAGGAGAGCCTGTACAAACCGTTGCCAATGATACGCTAAAGAATATATTAACCGTTTCGGCAGATAATATTCCCGGAATTGATGATGACGAAAAATATTCAAACAGAGACGTAAAGCTAAAATTGTTCAGATACAAACTTGATGAAAACCATTATACCGGAGCCAAAAACATCAATAGTTATGCTAAATTCACTTCAAATTTTTTCGACCGTATAAATCCGCCACTTGATAAAAAGCAGCAGAAAATTGTTGAAGATTTTTGCAGTCAAATTCCAAAATCAAATGACCCACAAGAACAAATTTGGAATATTGAAAATAAAGTTAAAAAGTCGATTAACTTCAATAAATACGGAGATAGTTTTGAAACCATAGGCGAAGTATTCAAAGCTAAACAAGCCAATAAAGTCGATTTATTGAGAGTATATCTGGCGGTTTTAAAACAATTCAACATCGATTCAAAAGTAGTTTTGGCTTCAAACCGCTATGAAATTCCTTTTGATAAAGATTTTGAAAGCTATGAGAATTTAGATGAAATATTGCTCTATTTCCCAAGTCTGAAAGAATATTTAACGCCAACTGAAGTAGAGTACAGAATTCCATTTTTCCCAGACAATTTAGGAAGCAATAATGGATTATTCATCAGCCAAAAAATGTTTGGTGGTGTAGCGATGGGCATTAGCGATGTTTCGTTTATAGACCTCCCATCATCTGAAGTTACCAAAGATTTTATGGATATTACGGTTGATTTTACGGAAGATGTTGAAAATCCTAAAATCACAACCGATCTTACTTTTGGCGGTTACTCTGCCATCAATTTCCAACCAGTGAAAGACTTTGCTTCGGCGGAACAATACCAAACCTTTCTGAAAAGTGTAGCCAAGAATTATACTTTAGATGCAGAATATACATCACTAAAAACAGAAAATGATGGACTCGATTTCGTAGGCAAAAAACCCTATGTGATGAAAATTACTTTCGATGGAAAAGAACTTATACAAAATGCCGGCGGCAATTATTTGTTTTCTGTTGGGAAACTTATTGGCAGTCAAATGGAATTATACCAAGAAAATAAAAGAGTTTTACCAGTAGAAATTGACCATCCACATTCGTATGTGAGAACCATAAAAATCAAGCTTCCTAAAGGGATGAAAGCGAAAAACCTTGATAAGTTTGCAATGAATTTTAAGACCGATGTCGAAAATAAAACAGCCGCTGGTTTCGTTAGCAGTTATAGCGAAAAAGACGGAGAAATTAACGTTACTAACAACGAATTCTATAACATTGTAAACTATCCTCTTGATAAATTCACAGAGTACAAAAACGTTATCAATGCTGCTGCCGATTTCAATAAGATTGTAATTATCTTGAGTAAAAATTAATGATTATCGTAAACTTTTTACCTAATACCTGTAAAACCTGCCTGGCCGGAAGGCAGGTAGGTTGCATTACTTTATCAGGATTCTATTTTAGATAATGTTTCATGCATTACTCATGCATTATCCATGACTTTACCATGACTTTACTAGGGAGTTGACCCGTCCTAAAATAACTATACAGGTTAGTAAATAAATCCTATTATAGCTATACAAATATAATTTTTAATCCTAAACTTACTATACAACTGTTTTTTCGTGATTAAAACTTCTGTTATAGCTCTTCCGTCGTTTGTTTAATTTCACCACTAACGGGGAAGTTTCTGATTCAATATGTTTGCGTTTTTATAATACTCTAACTCTTATTTATTCTTACAAAAATAAAACATTGCCTATCGTTCAAAAAAAAGCTGCTGACGAACCTTTTAATTTGTCCGCATGAAACAATCGGTTCGTCCGCATGAATCAATCAGTTTGCGCGGACGAACAGATTGTTTCATGCGGTGCTTTTTTAACCCCTGTATTTACTGGTGCTCCCGAAGGTAAAAAGGTGGTTTCAGAATTGTGCAGGTGCATTGATTTTTGTAGGAAAAAATTACACTGGATATTCTCCGTATTTTCAATTTCTTTGACAATTTTTAAAATCAGTCGCTTGTCATAACGCCTTTGTTTGTACTCCCGTGAAGCATAAACTTCTTGTTCATCGTGTTCCATATACACTGGTTTGTGTATAGCTATTTCAGGAAAAGACACTAAAGTCGTGTATCTGTTAAGACATAAAAAAGAAACCACGTCCTTCGGCGTGGTTTCTTCAATTAACTTGAAAACTATTTATCTCAAATGAGAATAAATTTCGTCTTTCATGTAAAGTAATTTGGCTTTGAGTTCGTGCATAAAACTGTCGTTTGCAATTTCTGAGCCCATATTAATGCGGTGGATATGATGTTCTACTTTGTGGTATTCATCAAACAATTTCCTGAAATTTTCATTAGAAACTTTTAAATCATGAATTTTATCCTTGTGCTCTGGGAACTCGTGTAATAAATCGTGTTTTTCCATACTGTTTTGTTTTGGTTAAGATTCTTATTTATAACAATTGGCCGCAGCCTGAATAAACAAATCAACACTACAATAAGCAAGATAGTAAATCCATTTGTCGGAGTACAAAGAGTAACCCAATGACTTACAGTTATTAAAGATACAACTTTTTGTAATTTGTTAAAAGGAAAGTTTAAAAAAATTGCTCATTTTGTCTAAAGTAAATTTCCATAGACTAAAGATAAATAGCATCCTTTTGAATACATTTGTATAACCAAAATCAATTTCTTTTATGTCAAAATGTGAGCAATGTATTGTACGCCAATTCAGTTCCCTCAAAGCACTGAACAAGGAAGAATTGCTCAAAATGGCCGATTGCAAAACCTCCTATACTATCAAAAAAGGAGAACATATTTTTGAGGAAGGCGAAATTACCAACGGAATCTATTGTATCAAAGACGGGTTTTGTAAACTATCTAAACTCAGTGCCAATGGAAAAGACCAAATTGTAAAACTGGTAAAACCAGGCCAGTTATTAGGACAACGTTCTATGATTAGCGAAGAACCAGCCAACCTGAGTGCCGTAGCTTTAGAAGATATGGAAGTGTGTTTTATTCCTAAAAAAGAAATCATGCAGTTCTTTACACAAAATAATGATTTCTCGATGAATGTGATTAAAACCATTTGCAGTGATTTAAAAGATGCCGACGATCACATGGTAGACATGGCTCAGAAAAACGTCAAAGAACGTTTAGCTGGAACTTTGATTTATTTAGAAGAAATGTTTGGTACTACTACTGACGGAACACTTCGTTTACAGTTATCTCGAGAGGAATTAGCCGGAATTATTGGTACCGCCACTGAAAGCTGTATCCGATTGCTTTCGGAACTTAACAAAAGTAATCTTATTGAACTTGTTGGCAAACGCATCAAAATTGTTGACAAAAACAAATTACGACGTTTGGCAGATTAATTTTCTTTCATTTATCGATATAAAAAAACCACCTAAATCATAAGACAAAAGTGGTTGCTGATTTTATAAAAGATTTATACTAATCTATTAATGTTTTCTTTGTAAATACATATTGGTTGTCCAAAGTTACTTTTACCAACAGAATTTGTGGTGCAACGTTTAAGTAATTTGTTTGAAATAAATTTGAGTTTATATCATTTTGAGTAAATAATAATTTTCCTAAAATATCATATACTTCTACTTTTGTAATAGTCATTGCTAGAGAAATCACTTCTAATTGATGATTCGTTGTGGTTATGATTTTAATATCCTTATCGGTTATTGTTGGAATGGTTGTCCCCAATGCTTCATTAGTAAATCGCAACTCGAAACGATCTGTAAAATTGCCACTAGTCGTTACAAAAGTATAAGGTTCAGTTTTTAAGTTGTGTACAGTATTATTGGTTTTATCCAACAAATACACATTTTGACTGGTGAATAACCCATCAAAATCATCTAGGTTGATACTTAATTCTCCGTTTAATGTAGTACTGTAACAAATAGGGA
>JAYTGH010000569.1:0-3515 GCA_043733645.1 Flavobacterium sp.
TCTATTTTATTGATTTGAAGAATATCATTCACAAGAGAAAGCAGGTATTTGGCAGAAAACTTTAACGACTTTAAATGCGGACTATTACCAAGTTCTTTGTGCTCGTCTAAAATAATATTTGTAATTCCGATAACTCCATACAAAGGAGTTCTCAATTCATGGGTAATGGTGGAAACAAACTGAGATTTGAGTTGCGATGCTTCTTCGGCGGCTTCTTTTGCCAAAACAAGTTCTTCATTGGCTTGTTTTAATTCGATATTGGCTTGTTCTCTTAATTTTATATTTTTATACAAAGTCAATAACAGTAATAATAAAATTATCAGGATAACTATAAATAGAATAACTATTAACCTAGACTCTTTTATGCTTTGCTGATGTTGTTCGTTTACTTTTTCAATTCGCTCTAATTGATTTTTGTACTCGTCTAACTCAATTTGTACCGCTGCTTTTTTAAGGTTATCAAGCTTGTCAGCTGAGTAGAGGACTTTACTTAGTGAATCTAATTTTACTTTATATTGCTGTGCTTTTTCGGGTTCTTCATAATGTTTGTAATGACGAACCAAATTTTCATAAATACTAATTAAGTAGGAGTCAAGTTGAATCTCCTTAGCTATTTTCTCAGCTTTAGCATAATATTGTTCCGCTTCGGCTTTTCTATTATGATTTGTTGCATCAATCCCAAGCAGCGAAGTCATCCTCATTTTGATTTCTTGGTCACCATACTTCAGTACATTTTCCTTAATGCCTTTTAAATATAGATTTCCTTCATCAAATTTATCAATCGCAAAGTAAGCGCTGACAATATTCATTTTTGTATTATTGATCTCTGTGCTATCCTTTATTTTTTCGGCATAATACAATGCCTTTTTATAGTAATTGATTCCTTTCGAAGCATCAGTTTGGTTGTAATAATAAACGCTGCCTAAATTCCCGTAAATCCAATTGTAGAGCTTGTAATTGTTGACTTTTTTGGCATATTGGAGTGCTTTTTCGTAGAATTCAATAGCCTTTTTAGAGTCAGAACATTCATTGTAAATAACACCTAGCGTATTATAAGATTGCGCTATATAGGAATCATCATTGATTACAAACGAATTGACCAAAGCATGTTTGGAAAACTCTAAGGCATCATCATATTCGGCTTTATTAAACTCCGCAACTGATTTATCAAGCAATTTTTCAATTACGTCTTTTTCATTTTTATAATTCTGCGCAACCGAATTGGTATAACAAAAAAATAAAACCAGAAGGAAAGTAATAGATTTGGCCTTATTCATAGGGGAAAGTTAAACGCTCAAATATAAAATTTTTATTCAAGAAAAAATCCCGATTGCTCAGGATTTTCTGTAATTTTAATTAATTTCTAATTAATTTTCTATACTTGATTCGTTTTGGAGTAACATCAACACCCAAACGTTTCTTTTTGTTTTCTTCATATTCAGAAAAACCGCCTTCAAAATAGTAAACTTCAGAGTTTCCTTCGAAGGCTAAAATATGTGTACATATCCTGTCCAAGAACCATCTGTCGTGACTAATGACTACGGCACAACCAGCAAAATTTTCCAAACCTTCTTCCAAAGCACGAAGTGTATTGATATCCAAATCATTCGTTGGTTCATCGAGTAACAATACGTTTCCTTCTTCTTTTAAAGTCATAGCCAAATGCAAACGGTTACGCTCACCGCCCGAAAGTGCTGCTACTTTTTTGTTTTGATCGCTTCCTCCAAAGTTAAATCTAGAAAGATAAGCTCTCGAGTTTACTTGTCTTCCACCCATCATGATTAATTCTTGTCCGTCACAGAAGTTTTCCCAAATCGATTTATTTGGGTCGATGTTGGAATGCGCTTGGTCAACATAGGCAATTTTCACTGTGTCACCAACACTGAATTCGCCTGAATCTGTCTTTTCTTCTCCCATTATCATTCGAAAGATTGTCGATTTACCAGCACCGTTTGGTCCGATGATTCCAACAATTCCGGCTTGTGGTAAAGTGAAATTTAGATTATCGTATAATAACTTGTCTCCAAAAGCTTTGGCTACATTTTTAGCTTCAATCACATTAGTTCCCAAACGTGGACCATTAGGAATGTAGATTTCTAATTTCTCATCGAGTTCCTTTTGGTCTTCGTTTAAGAGTTTATCATAGTTCTGCAAACGTGCTTTTTGCTTGGTTTGTCTTCCTTTTGCTCCTTGTCGAACCCAATCCAACTCACGCTCTAAAGTTTTTCTACGTTTGGAAGCCACTTTTTCTTCCTGCTCCATTCGTTTTGATTTTTGGTCAAGCCAAGAAGAATAATTTCCTTTCCACGGAATACCTTCACCTCTATCCAATTCCAAAATCCAACCTGCAACATTATCCAAGAAATATCTATCGTGTGTTACAGCGATTACCGTTCCGGCATATTGCGCTAAATGTTGCTCTAACCAAAGTACACTTTCGGCATCTAAATGGTTGGTTGGTTCATCCAAAAGCAATACATCAGGTTGTTGCAATAACAAACGGCATAAAGCCACACGACGGCGTTCTCCACCTGATAAATGCTTAATTGGTGTATCACCTTCCGGTGTGCGCAAAGCATCCATTGCGATTTCCAGTTTGGTATCTAATTCCCATGCTCCAGAAGCATCAATTTTATCTTGTAACAAAGCCTGACGCTCCATTAATTTATCCATTTTGTCGGCATCTTCATAGACTTCGGGCAAACCGAACATATCATTAATTTTATTGAACTCATCAAGAATTGCTACCGTTTCGGCAACACCTTCTTTTACGATTTCAATAACTGTTTTGGTTTCGTCAAGTATTGGCTCTTGTTCAAGATATCCAACAGTATAACCTGGTTGAAAAACCACATCGCCTTGATAATTTTTATCTACACCGGCTATAATCTTCAAAAGCGAAGATTTACCCGAACCATTTAATCCAAGGATTCCAATCTTTGCACCGTAAAAGAAACTCAAATAGATGTTTTTAAGTACTTGTTTATCGCTTCCCTGATACGATTTACTCAATCGTTGCATTGAGAAAATTACTTTCTTATCGTCTGACATATTTTTATTTTAAATTTTGAATTTTAATTGCGCTTTGCCTACTATAACTGAACACTGAATACTTTTTACAATCTTCCTTTTAGCGAACTGAAAACCCAGGCATTAGCTAAGAAACCTACGCCTACTACCCCAAATCCCCATCCTGCAGTTTCATCATATCTGAAAGCCCCAAGCGCAATAAGTAATAATCCCATAATAATCATGACTAGAGTTGCCCAACCTAAAACAGTATTTTTATTCATTCCCATGCGTTGTGGTATTTTAATTTTTGGAAACGCAAATATCGTGAAAACTTATGATTCTTTCAAAGCTTCCGTGATGACTTTTTGAAATGGGTTTCAAGATTTTATTTTCTGGGTCAAAATAATTTGGAATTCCATTGATTTTGATAAGCTGGCCGGATAAATTGATTGTTTTTATTTTATCAAAATCAGTAGGATTAAGAACAGCGTTTGTTTCTATAT